>JANXRS010000124.1 GCA_025356745.1 Arcicella sp. | reverse complement strand
TTCATTTTTGATACGCCTTTCTTACGGAGAATTGCTAATACAGTCGTCGGTTTTCATCCCGATAGAACCATGCCTTTGTTGGCGAAAAGTACGTTTAAAAAATGGTTTAAAACCAATAATCAATCAGCAGAGAATAATAAAGTCAATACTTCAAAAAAAGTATATCTTTTCGTTGATGAATTTACTAATTATAATGATGTTGAAATTGGTATTAAGGCTGTTAAATTATTGAATCGTTTGGGATATGAGGTTATCGTTCCAAATCATGTAGAATCTGGTCGTCCACAATTATCGAAAGGACTTTTGGATGATGCTAAACGCCTTGCCAATCAGAATGTTAGCTTATTGAAAGATGTGATTTCGGAGAATATTCCATTAATCGGAATTGAGCCTTCCGCCATCTTAACTTTCAGAGACGAATATCCAGATTTAGTGGACGAGAATTTATTGGAAGATGCTAAAAATCTCTCTAAAAATGTGTTCATGATTGAAGAGTTTTTATCAAACGAAATTGAAGCAAAACGTATTTCAAAAAGTGATTTTACAACCGAAAAACGTTTGGTGAAATTACACGGTCATTGTCAGCAAAAATCATTATCGAGTATGGTTCCTGCCAAGCGAACGCTCTCATTGCCAGAGAATTATGAAGTGCAATTAATTCCTTCAGGATGTTGTGGAATGGCGGGTTCTTTTGGGTATGAAAAAGAGCATTTTGAATTATCAAATCAAGTGGGTGAATTGGTGCTTTTTCCAACAATTCGCCAGCAAAGTGAAGATGTAATTATTGCAGCTTCGGGAACAAGTTGCCGTCATCAAATTCACGATGGAACTGGACGAACAGCAAAACATGCTGTGGAAATTTTGTACGAAGCTTTGATATAAATTAGAAATCAAAAATTATGTTTGGTGCAAACATGAACGTTTGCACCAGCTTTTTAATCAATTTTCTCAGGCTTCCCTTTCCTACTCTTTCCACTCACCATTGACCTAACGTCTTCCGTTGTTTCGACGATACTATCTACCAAAGAAGGAACAAAATCTTTCATCATCCGTTTTTTCTCAGATTGAATTTTATGGTGGTCTGGTTCGCCCAAAATATATCCATAAGGTTTTAAATCGGGAACTGAATCAAAAATCACCTTCAAAATAGCAATTGTTGGTAATGAAAGAGCCATTCCTGAAATTCCCCAGAGAGCCGAACCAAGTAGCAAGGCAATAATGGCAACTAAACCATTTATACTGACTTTTGAACCTACAATTTGTGGAGTAATAAAATTCCCCTCCAAAAACTGCACAAATATAAAAACACCTGCAACCCCAACTGCATACATGGGAGAATCTTTGGTTATGAGAGCAATAATGATGGGTAAAATTGAACCAATCAAAATGCCGATGAAGGGAATTACTAATAATGCGGCAGCCAAAAATCCGAAAAAGACGGCATAATCAATGTCTAAAACCATTAATCCTACTGTATTTAAACTCCCAACGATGAGCGTAACCGTGACTAAACCCGTTAAATAACTGTGGATTACCTCATAGATTTTGGTTAAAACGGTGTCGATTTTTTTGCGATTAATATTACTAAAAACTTTATAAAAAAACATCTTAAAGAAGTCTCGGTAATACAAAAAGAAGAACATATAAATCGGAATTAGTAATAAATTTCCTAAAACATTTCCAGTAGTTGAAAGTGCAGTCGTAAAAAATGAGCCTCCTGAACTCAACATTCCTGATGCATACTGGCGAAGTTGGGCAATTTGAGTCTTTCTACCAACATGAAATGTATGTTCTGCCCACCGCTGAATTTGGTCAGACCATAATGTAAATCTTTTTTGTAATTGTGGAAGCATTTCCCCAAAATTAGCAATTTGAGTAGAAGCTAACCAAATGACACCCACAGCAACAATTGAAAAGAGAATCAAAGTGATAATTACAGCCAAAATCCTGCCAAATCTTTTATTTTCCAACCAATTACATATTGGAAAAATGGCCATTGATAGTATAATTGAAATAAATAAGGGAACAAGAATATCTTGCAAAACCATCAACCAATATATCAAAATAGTAACTGAGATGAGGGCAAAAGCTAATTTTCCAATAAATGGTAATTTATAATTCATAGTAATTGTTGGTTTGTTTAGTAAGAAAGGTAAGCAAGATTTTGCAAATCTTGCTGCGACTCTTCGAGTATTCAGTTAAAATAATTATACCATCATAAAATTATGTTAATTCTTATTTCCATCTTCCCAAAGGATAAGTAATTACGCCATTACCAGTAATTAAAGAAACGGTCTTAGATGCCAAATCTCCAACTAAAAGCAAATCCTTATCTGGCTGATAACCAAGAATTTCTGATTGATTTTGGGCTTTTAAAATTAATGTAAAAGGTGTGTTTTCAGTCGCTGAAAGGCATGGACAAGGTTTTTCTTTTTTATGTTTATTGAGTTCCAATAATAATTCTTTCGTGTCGTTTGCTTTTTCTTCTTTTCCCCAATTTATCATTTTATTCATCCAAGAATTATACTGTGGGCGATAAGGCTCAAATTCAAAAATAAGGTCAGGATATTTTCTGAGCATTTCTGCTCCGTTTCTAAATAATTGAATGTGTCCTGGATCTAAAAATCCAATAAAGTTTCCACCCCAAGTTATACCAAATTTTGCTGTCAGGTTATCTAAGGGTCGATAATAAGACAAATTATTCGACATTCTATTATTGCGAATTACGGCAAAATCAGCCGCAAGGCCAAAATTATGCATGGAAATAGGGGAAGCCGTTTTGTTACTCCCAAGGTATTTTTGCTGATTTGCCATTGAACGTAAATCAGAAATAATTTTGACTGAACCATTCACATTCCTCATTACTTGATGAATTGAATCCCGTTTTAAGAGAAAACTTATCCGCTCATCAGCTAATAATTTCTCCCAACGATTAAATAAATATTTTGGCTGAGATACCAATGCCCACATATATTCTTGTTCCTGCCAAGTAAGGACAAGGGAAGAACTATCAGAAGAACCATTAATGGCTTGTGGATGTTCGTCACCTTGCGCAGTTACGCCTGCCATTTTTAAATTGCCTTGAATATCAGCAATGGCAATAAAAACGTTATGAGGGAATATTTTTTGCTTGGTTAAAGTATCAGAAAAATAAAAAGCTTGGGCAATATCTTGAACACTTAACTCATTGACAGTCTGAGCAGTATCACAAGATAAATCTTGCCAACTCCTTCCAGAATCAAATAATTTATTCGTTTTTTCTATTAAATTACACGCCCAAAGTGCCATACAAACAAGCGATATTTTGATGATATTTTTCAAAAGCAATGTGGTAATAAGCATTGTTTTATAGACGATTATAAAATAGTTTATATAGAAATAACGGGCAATTACCCTTTGAATTTGTCTTTTTGAGCCAAGTATAAGCCTACAATAACGAGCAATGTGCCAATATAGGTATAAGAAGTTATAGGTTCATTTAACAAAAATGATGCATAAGAAAAGCCAAAAATAGGACATAAAAACAGCCAAAGTGAAGCCTTAACGGGGTCTTTTTTCAAAAGATAAAGCCATAATTGAACTGCAACAATGGAAACAGGAATGACTAACCAAAAGACTGAACTCCAAAACCGTAAATCATACGTATTATTTGTCCAATCGGTAAAAAATAACGTAATAGGTACTAATAAAATCCCTCCTAAAAGCACTTGCCAACCGTTAATTACAAGCAAGGGAAGCGTCCATTTTTGAGAAGAATAATAAACCGTTCCAACCGAATACGAAATCATACTTATAGACAAAATAATGAGTCCTTCAGTGTCGGCAAAGCTATTTTTCAGTAAAGGATAAGTGGCGATTCCTACGCCTGTAATCCCAAAAACTAAGCCTAAAATTTCTGTTTTTTTGACAGAACGCCCTATCCAAAAAGCTGATAAAATACTAATTATCAAGGGGTTAGTTGCCGTTGCCAAACTTCCAATCCCTGCGGAAACGTGCTTTAAGGCAATTACAAAACATCCTAAATAAAGCGTCACATTTAAAAATCCGTAGATTGCTAATTGTTTCCATTCACTTGCATTTGGTAAACGATTTTTTTGAAATAAATACGAATAACTCAACATTAAAGTTGCTGCAATAAAAAATCGAAAATTACCAATAACTAAGGGTTGAGCCGATAAAATTCCAATCTTAGTGGCAACAGATGCAGATGCCCAAAGCATGGCAAAAAGTATTCCGATTAATAAGTTTTTAATCATAATTCTTGAGCGGTCTCCAAGTCCAACATAATCACACTTTTCTCTATTTTTTGAAAAATACTGGCAGGAAACTTTTCAGTAATTTGTCCAGTCAAAGCCGTTTTTATCACTGATGCTTTTTTTGAGGAGTTAGCTATTAAAATTGGCATTTTTGCTTCTTGTAAATGTCCCAAACCAAGTGTTATTCCTTGGGTTAAAATAGTTTCTTTTGTGAAATATTTCTGCCCAACGGATTTCGTAACTTCTTCTAATTCAGACACATGAGCATATATACCAAAAGGCGTATTAGGTTCGTTCAAGGCGATATGTCCATTCATTCCTACGCCTACAAGCATTACATCTAAACCTCCACGAGAAGCAATAAACTCATTTATTTTTTGACATTCTAATTCCAAATTTTGGGCTTTTGCATCGAAAAATTTAATGTGTTCGGAAGGAATATTTAACGGTATAAAAAGATGATGATAAACACCGTATTTGCAAGAACCTTCATCGTTTTCATCCATTCCTACCCATTCATCAAGTCCAACGAAAGTGCATTTTTCAAACAGATTTTTATCGGCTTGAGCAAGAAATTTACACACGCCCAGCGGTGTATCGCCCGATGCAATGCAGATTAAAGCATCTGGTTTTTGTTTCAAAACCTCAATAATTAAATTAGCGGTTGCTTGGGAAAGTGTTTCGTAATTAGAGAATGTATTGATTGTCATGATTGCATTTTTTGGATAGACATAAAAAAACCACGAGCTTAAACTCGTGGTACAATTTACTTAGGAAATTTCATTTTATAATCTACATCAACCCTTCCCTTGGTGATTTTTGCAAGTTTATTTTTCAACATTCTCTTCCTTACAGGATTCAAATGATCGGTGAAAAGTATGCCATCAATGTGGTCGTATTCATGTTGAATAATTCTTGCAGCAAGTCCTTCATATTCTTCAGTATGCTCAATCCAATCGGTATCAAAATACCTAATCGTTACATATTCAGGACGATAAATATCTTCACGCACATCAGGGATTGATAAACAACCTTCTTCAAAAGCCCAATCGTCACCATCTTCTTCTAAGATTTCAGCATTGATAAACACCTTTTTGAAATCAATTAATGAAGGGTCTTTATCCCGTTCTTTCATGTCTTCGCCTTCGTTGAAAGGACGACCATCCACGACAAATATTCTTAAATTTATGCCAATTTGGGGTGCTGCCAAACCTACGCCTTTGGCATTATACATGGTCTCGAACATATCTTCCGAGAGTTTTTTTACATCGTAAGATTTGTCAATATCAACGGTAACTTTTCTTAAAACGGGGTCTCCGTATGCGACTATTGGGTAAATCATTGTTAATCTATTATTCGTTATTTATTGTTAAAAGAATCTGCCGTCAGACGATAGTCAGACATTAGCTCGTATAAGTCTGACTTATAAAAAATTATGCAAAATTATGCAAAATTAATAAAAAAAATTGAGATTTTTGATTGATAATCAGTTAGTAATAACTAATACCTACTCTCTAAACGATAGCCTGACGAACTTTCACCAATTTCTCTAAAAGCCTTTCCAATTGGTCAAGAGGCAACATATTTGCACCATCCGACTTGGCAATTGAAGGATTGGGGTGAGTTTCGATGAACAAACCTTCTGCCCCAACGGCAATGGCAGCTTTGGCAATTGTTTCAATCATGTTAGGGTTTCCACCCGTTACGCCCGTGCTTTGGTTGGGACGTTGAAGTGAGTGAGTACAATCCATGACCACAGGCACGCCATGTGTTTGCATTTCTGGAATGTTTCGATAATCAACCACTAAATCTCCGTAGCCAAAAGAGTTTCCTCTGTCAGTTAAAAAAACCGTAGCATTTGGATTTTCATGAAGGACTTTTTCTACGGCAAATTTCATCGAAACGCCCGACATGAATTGTCCTTTTTTGATATTTACTACCTTACCCGTTTGAGCCGCCGCCGCTAATAAATCTGTCTGACGACACAAAAAAGCTGGAATTTGCAAAACATCAACGTATTTGGCTGCCATTGCAGCTTCCTGTGATTCGTGAATATCCGTAACCGTTGGGAGGTCGTAATAGTCACCAACTTCCTTTAATATTTCCAAAGCAGTAATGTCGCCAATACCCGTGAAAGAATCCAATTTAGTACGATTTGCCTTGCGATATGACCCTTTAAAAATAAACGGAATCCCGAATTGGTCAGTGATACCTTTAATTTTTTCAGCAATTTCGAAAGCCAAATCACGGTTTTCAATTGCACAACTTCCTGCCATAAGGAAGAAATTATTTTTGTCTGTGTTTTTTAGTTTTGGGATATTCATAGTTTGTTAATGACAAATAGCGTCTAAATCACAAGTATCTGTATGTGAGTCATTTGAAATGTAATTTTTAACTTTTTTTTCAGATTCAGCCTCAGAAGTTTTAGGAGGTTTACCTACTGTTTTGTACAATAATATTGAAGAAAATAAAATCCGTCTATATTTGATTTCCATATCAAGAGGGGAAACTCGTGATAAGGTTTTTAAATGCTGGATTCAAGTCGCAAATGCAACTTCATTATTTAAGAAATTAATTTTATAAAATTCGTTAGGAGAAAAGTAACCTAATTTTTTTCTTGGTCTGTTATTGAGTTTATCTTGAACATCAGCTACTTGTTGAT
>JANXRS010000123.1 GCA_025356745.1 Arcicella sp. | reverse complement strand
GTAAGAATTTGGGATACCAAAAATAAATGTTCAGTAAATTTCGATAAAATTTCACTTAACCATTCTCAATAAAAATGCAAACAACTCGTAGAGATTTCATTAAAACCACCAGCCTGGGTGCCATTGGTTTAAGCGTTTTTTCTTCTTTCGATTCATTCGGAAAAACAACGCTTTCTTTACCAAGAAGAAGTCCAGAATCTCAAGGAGTTAATTCGGAAGGAATAAGGAAATTCTTGAAAGCAACCCAAGAATCAGGTTTAGAATGGCACAGTTTTATGTTAATCAGACATGGAAATGTGGTAGCTGAAGGATGGTGGAAACCCTTTGAAGCGGAATATAAACATACGCTTTATTCGCTTTCCAAAAGTTTCACGAGTTCAGCTATTGGTTTTTTGATAAATGAAGGTAAAATTTCGGTTGATGACCAAGTGATTAAGTTTTTTCCCGATGAAACGCCTTTATCGCCAAGTGAAAATCTTAAGGCGATGAAAATTAAGCATTTACTAACCATGAATACGGGGCATGATACCGATACAATGCCCGTTTTAAGACAATTTGAGAATCAATCTTGGGTAAAATCTTTCCTCAAACATCCCGTAATTCATCAACCAAGTTCTCATTTTTTGTATAATACAGGGGCAACGTATATATTAGGGGCAATTGTGCATAAAATGACGGGGCAAACGTTGGAAGAATATTTAGAACCTCGTTTGTTTAAACCTTTAGATATTAAGGGATATGATTGGGAAAAATCACCACAAGGACTTAATACCGCTGGTTTTGGATTAAGGTTAAGTACCGAAGACATTGCCAAATTTGGTCAGTTTTATCTGCAAAAAGGCAAATGGAATGGCAAACAATTGTTGCCTGAAAGTTGGATAAAAGAAGCAACTGATAAACAAACAGAATCACAATCGGGGGATAATGAATGGTCTCAGGGATACGGATATCAGTTTTGGCGTTGCAAACCAGGATTTTATCGGGGCGATGGTGCTTTTGGTCAATTTTGCATGGTAATGCCCGAACAAGATGCTGTTTTGGTAATGACCTGTGAGAGTTTTGATTTAGGAAAAACGATGGATGTGGCGTATCAGACTATTTTACCAGCTCTTTCAAATAATCCTTTACCAGAAAATCCAACGCAATTAACGTCTTTGAAAAAAGAAATTGCTAACCTTACTTTACCCGTTTTAAAGGCAAATAAGACTTCAAAAAATGCGGTAAAGTGGAATGATAAATGGTTTGATGTAGAAAATAATGCGTTTAATGTACCACAAATTGGCTTCAGTTTTTCTAAAGATGAAGGTGTTTTAAGCATAAGAGAAGGGAATGGATTTCAGAAAATTGTTTTCGGTTGGGAAAATTGGAAAGTAAATAAAAGTAGCGTTAAAAACTTCTTTCCGGTGGCAAATCGTACGCACATTCAATCTAAAATTGCTGCAACAGGTACTTGGATTGATGACAATACTTTACAACTCAATTTCAAGTTTGTTGAAGCCGTTCATGGAGACAAATTAACGATAACCTTTAATGATAATAAAATAGAAGTTTCTTTTTTAAATAGTGTTTCTGAAAATTCAAAAAATAATTCCGATAAAAGAGAGAAACTGAGAGGCGTTTTAAAAGCGTAAAATCATGAAAAATAATATCAGTAAATTATTAGTAATTAGTGTTTTATGTATTTTTTCGATTCAATTTAGTTTTGCCCAAATTGATAAAAAGGCAACCAACGAAACGAAGGCTCTGTATAAAAACCTTAAAAAGATTGCTCAATCACAAATTCTATTTGGGCATCAACACGCCACCGAATATGGACATGGTTGGTATGGCGATGCTGACCGTTCAGATGTAAAATCTGTAACGGGTTCGCATCCAGCCGTCATTGGGATAGATTTTAGTGGACTTTCGGGCAGACCAAAGGAAGCAATTGAAAAAACGAAGGAAGGTTTACGGAAAAATGTCGTGGATACTTACGAACGTGGGGGCGTAACTACGGTGGCTTGGCATTTTTCAAATCCTGCCTCAAAAGGCGGTTTTTATTGGAAAGATTCCGTTTCTGCTCCCGCTATTTCGATGATAAAAGAAGGTGGTTCGCATCATCAACAATATAAAGACATTCTGAAAACAATCGGTGATTTTGCGCATTCAGTAAAGGCAAAAGACGGTACACTTGCACCCATGATTTTCAGACCTTTTCATGAGTTTGATGGAGACTGGTTTTGGTGGGGTAAATCTCACTGTTCAAAAGAAGATTTTGTTTCGGTTTGGCAATTTACGGTTACTTATTTACGGGATAGTTTAGATGTCCATAACTTTATTTACACCTTTTCACCCGATAATAGATTCAACACCGAGGCGGAATTTTTGGAACGTTATCCAGGCGATAATTTTGTGGATATGGTCGGGATGGATAATTACGGAGATTTTGGTAGAGATGGGAAATATAATCTTGAAAGAGGAATTAAAAAACTAAAGATTTTTTCTGATTATGCCTTGAAAACCAATAAGTTAGCCGCTTTTACAGAAACAGGTTTAGAATCAATTCCTAATACAACTTGGTGGACAGAAACGTTATTGAAAGCCTTAAAATCTGAGAAATTGCAATTGGCTTATGTTTTAGTTTGGCGGAACGATAGTCGGAGTTCAACCCATTTTTATGCTCCGTATCCCGAACAGGTGAGCGTGCCAGATTTTTTAAAATTCTATAATGACCCTTACACTATCTTTGAAAAAGATTTAAGAAAAATATACAAACGAAAAATTTTAGGTTTATTCTAAAAATTGACACTATCATGGCAAATCAAGTAATTTCTGCCAAGCCTTTCAAAATAATCAATTACTAAATAACTTTCCATTATTTAACAGGTTCAACGCATTTAAAAGTACAATAAAACTGCTTGGAAAAATACAAATTGAGCTTATTTTGGATAATGAAAAAAGATTCAATTTAAGATAAAACCTAAAAATGAAGTATTTATGTTAACATAAACCTAAAAC
>JANXRS010000122.1 GCA_025356745.1 Arcicella sp. | reverse complement strand
GTTTTAGGTTTATGTTAACATAAATACTTCATTTTTAGGTTTTATCTTAAATTGAATCTTTTTTCATTATCCAAAATAAGCTCAATTTGTATTTTTCCAAGCAGTTTTATTGTACTTTTAAATGCGTTGAACCTGTTAAATCAAGAAAAAAATACTATTAACGGTAATTAATGATTTTGGAGAATCCAAATAGTACCTCAATAAAACCGTTAATCCAGAATAATTTTGTAAGCTCAATATTCGTTCTTACCTTTAAAATGTGTTTATCAAAATAGATAATCACTTTAACTCATCATTATTCAACATTAAAAATGAAATTAAAAAACCTTTTACTTTGCACTGGCATAGCCTTGACTCCTTTTTTTGTAAATGCACAAAACAAAAAATCATCCTCTAATAAAATCCCAACAAAAGTTACGACAAAATCGGTAGCAGTAACAGTTCCAAAAGTATCAACCAATTCAACTGTATTAACAACCTTGAAAGACTCTGCCAGTTATGGTTTGGGCGTTTTAGTGGCACAAAATTTTAAATCTCAGAATATCGAAATTAATGCTGAATTATTGCAAAAAGGATTTATGGAAGTAATGAAAGGTGAAAAAACTCCAATTACTGATATGCAAGCCAATACGCTTATTCAGAAGTATATGCAAAAAGAGCAAGCCAAAGCTTTTGAACCAAATCGTTTGTCGGGCGAAAAATTTTTAGCAGAGAACAAAACGAAAGAAGGTATTGTTACATTACCAAGTGGATTGCAATATCAAATTATGAAAGCGGGTGATGGTCCGAAACCTGCGTCTACTGATAAAGTAAAAACGCATTATCACGGAACATTAATTGATGGAACAGTTTTCGATAGTTCAGTACAAAGAGGTGAACCAATTACTTTTCCAGTTACTGGGGTAATTCCTGGTTGGATTGAGGCTTTACAATTAATGCCCGTGGGTTCAAAATGGAAATTATTTATCCCACAAGCACTGGCGTATGGAGCAAGAGGAAGTGGACCAACCATTAAACCTTACTCTGCACTTGTTTTTGAAGTAGAATTATTAGGAATTGAGAAATAGTTTTGAAAGTTAAAGAAGTTCAAGTATTAAAGAAGTTCAATGATTGATTAGAAATAAAACGCTTCTACTTATTTAATGCTTAAACTTTTTAGAAAAATGAAAAATAAAATGACAAAATACTTGTTTTTGCTTTTACCAATATCGCTGTTAGCGTTTTTTGGTCTAAAATCTTTTTCGCATACATCTGAAAAACAGACGGTTGCCTATACATTTACGGCTGATGATTTACAACCAACGGCAACCCAGAAAAAGGTTGAAAGTATGGTTGCTGAAATATTAAGCAGTTATCATTTCCGTAAAGTGCCTCTGAATGACTCATTGTCTTCTAAAATCTTAGATAATTATATCAAAGAATTAGATTTCAATAAAATGAATTTTACGGCACAAGACGTTGAAGGTTTTGATAAATTTCGCTTTGAATTGGACGACCAACTGAAAGCGGGCGACCTCACAGCAGCTTATCAAATCTATAATATTTACAGAAAAAGAGCCAAAGAGCGTTTTGCTTTCGTTACTACTTTGTTAAACAAACCTATGGATTTCAAAACGGACGAGATATATACTCCTGACCGTGAAAAAGCATCGTGGGCAAAATCATCTACCGATTTGGACGATATTTGGAGAAAAGCAGTTAAAAGTAATTTGTTAGATTGGAAAATAAGCGGGAAGGCTGATTCAGTATCGGTTAAAGATTTAACAGAACGTTACAAGCGTAGTGAAAAATATTTCGATAAAACCAAAAGTGAAGATGTTTTTCAACAGTTTATGAATTCTTTTACTGAAAGTGTTGATCCACATACAACCTATTTTATTCCAAAAACAGCTTCTACTTTCAACCAAGAAATGTCGCAATCTTTTGAAGGAATTGGGGCAACGTTGAGAAATGAAGGTGATTATGTTCAGATAGTGGATTTAATTGTAGGAGGACCAGCCTATAGAAGTAAACAGTTGAATCCGAAAGATAGAATTGTTGCCGTTGCTCAGGGAGATGATAAACCTTATCAAGACATTGTGGGTTGGTTTACTGACGATGCAGTTAAATTGATAAAAGGTCCAAAAAATACGATAGTTCGATTGAAAATTTTATCAGGAGATGCTCCAACGGGTTCGGTTCCGAAAGAAGTACGTTTGGTTCGTGAGAAAATTAAATTGGAAGAGGGAACTGCAAAAAAAGAGATTTTGAATTTCAGTCGTGATGGTAAAGATTATAAGTATGGTTTAATTACAATTCCACTTTTTTATCGTGATTTTGAAGGGGCAAAAAGTGGAGAACAAGGCTTTAAAAGTACAACTGCTGACGTAAAACGTTATTTAACTGAACTGAAAGCAGAGAAAGTTGATGGCGTAATTGTTGATTTACGTAATAATGGTGGAGGTTCATTGACGGAAGCTGTTAATTTGACAGGGCTTTTTATTCCACAAGGACCCGTTGTTCAACGCAAACAATCGGATGGTGAAATCACTGCTGAATATGACCGTGACCCCTCTGTAACTTACGATGGTCCAGTTTCGGTTTTAGTAAATCGTTTTTCTGCCTCCGCTTCTGAGATTTTTGCTGGAGCAATTCAAGACTACAAACGTGGGTTGATTATTGGAGAGCAAACTTACGGAAAAGGAACAGTTCAGAGTTTAATTGACTTAGAGCGTTTCTTGAAAGGTGAACCAGAAGGTGTTGGACAATTGAAAATTACGATGGAGAAATTTTATCGTATTACGGGAAGTAGCACGCAACATAAAGGCGTTACGCCAGATATTGAATTACCTTCAACATTTAGTGCTTCTGAATTTGGTGAAAGTTCACAACCAAGTGCGTTGCCTTGGGATATGATTGCTTCAACAAAATACACGCCATCAAATAATATTACAGAAAAAGAAATAGTTTTCCTTCGTGGAAAATATCAAGGTCGTTTGAAAACTGAAACGGATTTGAAAAAACTTTTGACTGAAATTGAGAACTATAAAAAGGCAAAAGAAAAGAAATCTATTTCATTACAAGAAGATAAACGTCGTAAGGAAATAGATGAGCAAAAGAAAAAGAACATTGTTGAGTCTGCCGATGAATTAGTAGGAAGTGAGTTTTCATCACCATCGGGAGCAAAACCTGCTCTACCAAAAGAAAAAGTTGCAACTGATTCAATTAGCATTGCTATAGCCAAAATAAAAGCCTTAAAAGAGAAACATGAAAAAGATCCGTTTTTGAAAGAAACAGAACGTATTTTGACAGATTTAATTTCAAATACGCCTTCTACTGGTGTGAAAGTTTCACGGGTTGAAAAGAAAAAAGAATAATTGTTTTTGATAGTAGAAATCACAAAAAAGCCTTTCAGATTAATTTCTGAAAGGCTTTTTTGTAAAGCATAATTTATTTTTGAATTCTCATCTGTAATTCTGTTTGAGATTCCATCTGAGTCACAATCTTATCAAAATCAATGGCTCCACAAGAGCCACAACCTTTGGCACACCCTGCTTTATTTTTAGGATTGAAGTTTTTGTAAACGATATTTCCTAAATAAATTAGTGCAGATAGGAACATTAACCCAATGATACTATTTTCCATAAATTTACGATTCTAGAGAATCATTTTACAGTTTTTCCCAATTTCGAGAAATTATCTCTTCTAGCTCTGAAAACATTCCACAACCTGCAATTAGTTCACGCCCGAACACAAAATCATCTCCTCCTTTAAAATCCTTAACCTTCCCTCCTGCTTCTTGCACAATTAATGTACCTGCTGCTACGTCCCAAGGTTTGAGATTATATTCAAAAAATCCTTCAAAACGTCCGCAAGCTGTATAAGCTAAATCAACAGCCGCAGCTCCAAAACGTCGTAAACCATGAGATTTTCGCATAAGTTCTTTCAAGATATTAATATAATTATCCATCAATTCGAAGTCATAATAAGGAAATCCTGTGGCAATTAAGCTGTCTTTTAAATATTTAGCCGAAGAAACTTTGATAGGTTTTTCGTTTAAATATGCTCCCCCATCTAACCATGCAGTAAAACATTCGTCACGATTAATTTCATAGACAACGCCCACAATTATCTTATCATTTTGCTGTAAAGCAATTGAAATTGCAAAAACTGGCAAACCGTGCATATAATTGGTTGTGCCATCAACAGGGTCAATTATCCATGAAAATTCTTGATTATCCACTTGTTGAACCGTGCCTTCTTCGGCAATAAAACTCGCTTCGGGTAATATTTTACGCAGTCCTTCCACCAATCGAACTTCAGTTTCTTTATCGACATAGGAAACCATATCGTTTAGTCCTTTATATTCAATACTGTCCCGATTAAATTCTGCGGCGGCTTTTCTAACAAATTCTCCCGTATGACGGGATAAGTTTGCTACTTGCGTAGTTATTTCTTGTAAGTTCATATCACAAATTTACAACCTCCACACTCATATTTGTTAATAATATTGACACAAATTTCAGAAACCCATAACAGGAAAAATCCCTATACTTAAAGCAAATCAGGGATTAATTCTATTCATTTACTTTCCTATACAGAAAGTATAATATATTGATTATCAGTTAGTTAAAAATAAATAACCCCAAAAGGTACAAATAAGCAAGATTTACCCTAAAAAATGACCCCCTTTACCTATCAGCAATATATTACTGATTAATTTAAGAAAAGTATTATTCTCAAGATATTTGGAACAAAAAACACCTCCTGCAAATGCAGAAAGTGTTTTCGATACTATTAACTTATCTAATCTTTTACTTATAGTGTAACTCTACACTTTGTCAGATAGAAAAAATCCTATACTTTCTGCAACTATTGAGATGCTTTTTCAGTACGATTTAGAACTTTTTAGATTCTTTTCTTATGCGTTTTCAGCACGATTTAGCACCTCTAATTTGAATTTACTAATCTTCTAACTTTTCATATTCATCAGTAATATACTGATGCGAAACAAAAGCAATCGTTTGGCTATCTGAATGCTTGCTATTGATGATTGCGAACTCTGTTAATTCTTTCATCAGTTTCACTTTATCTATAAAGCTAACATGGTTGTTTTGTCGTATTGTCATTAGTTCTTTCAGTATCGTTACTTCGTCTCGTGAGATATTTTCTTTTCCCTCAATACTTTCCAAATGTGTATTAATTAGGTGCGTAACACGATTATTGATACTGTCTTCTTTGATGCGTGAATCTGTCCATTTATCCAAAGACGACCAACTTTTGAGCGTATTGATTGAAATATCTAATTTATCGGAAATCTCAATTAATTTCATGCCGTTGATGTATAGGGCTTTTGATACTTCTTTATCATTTCTCATTTTTGAGTGGGTTAAAATTTGATTCAACTAAATACTTGACTTTTTCTAAAAATTGGACTGATACAACGGAATTATTATTATTGTGTATTCCCTTCACATGATTGACAATAACGCTTCTAATATCAGGAATGACAACGCCATCAACAATAAAGGAACTGTTTTTATCAAAAAGAAAAGTTCGTTTGTTCCAAAAATCTATTATCTCACAATTCCTTTTAAATTCATCATCAGAAATTACAACGTTTGTACTTTTCCCCAAAATTGTGGTAAAGTTTTTATCTGGTTCGGCTGCTGCTGGCTCCTCAATTTTGAGGAGCGGAATATCTACGGCTGGCAAAGTTTCCGCTGGTGCTGGCAATCTCAAAAGATAATCCGCTAAATCAAGTCCTTTGGTTCGCTCTGACTCTGTGGCTATTTTTTCCAATAAGTCAGAAACGATAACCAATTTACAAAATGTCATCTGCTTAGATTTTTCAGTCCATTTGTCGAACCCTCCCAAATCTGGAAACAAGACAACGTTACGACCTTTCAACACTTTGAGTTTATCAAGATTCAAACCGTCTTTACTTTCGCACGATACCCAAACGAATTGAGGAAAATAAACGCTGGCAATCACAGCACTTTTCGCACTTTCAACAATTGCCACGGTTCGATTATCAGTTAATAAGTGTTCACCAGCTAAACATTGTAATAGATTGAAATTTTCAAGTTTTAATTTAGAATGTACCCAATTAGGATTTACATTTTTATCCCTTTTACAATCCCGACCAAGTGCCGTTTGGTCGCTGTCAATTAAATTGTACTTCATAACTTTTCCGCTCCGTACATTACCGTTTAAATCGACTTGGTAAAAAATAGTTTCACCGTTTTTAGTCGTACCGATATGGTATTTATTAACCAACATTCCAGCACGTTCTTTGCCAAATAAGGCTATCAAAAAGTTAATGAAAGTATTGATATAATTAAAACCCAAAGTCTTCTTAAAAACAGGATTATCAATAAAAGAAGTAGGACGTGGAGGCGGTGCTGGGACGGGCTTCCACTTCAAAAAATCGTCTGGTTTGCTGGTCGGATTATCTTTAAAATAATCAGATGGTGTTTTGTGATAACCACATGAATCAGACCGTTCGCACCGTCCGCAATCCTCCGCTAACGGTTCGTTAGTTGTGGTATTAATATACCTTGAAAACTTCTTCTTTCCATTGCAAGCTGGACACGTGTATCTGTCAGATAATGACTTGTAAAGCTGTAATATGTATCTGTGATTTTGGCTCATTTTTGTTGAAATTTAGGACTGCCAAAAAGGTTGAAAACCATCGTCACCATCGTCACCTTTTTTATCATCGTCACTTTTTTGTTAGAATCCACAAAAATTAACTAACTGATAATCAAGATATTATATTTTTTTAGTAAAAAAAGGTGACGATAGTGACGATGGTGACGATGGTTTTCAACCTTTTTGGGACGACATTAAAATGATTGTTTTTCTAAAAATACCACTTTCCCATAATTTCTTTTCTCAATTTCAAACCCTGCATTTTTCAATCTTTCGGCAAATTTTTGGATTGATACGGGCTTAAAACCTGAGTCGATACAGTAGCCTTTATAATCATTATATCGTTCTTTGAGCGGGCTATTTTGGACTGATGATTTAATATAATTTTCTTCTTCAATAAACAGTCTAACTGAATCGGACGATTTTTTAAAGTCATCAATCGCCTTCGTTGCTCTTTCGCAATCGCTGAATTTTCTGTTTTTCATTATCCGATTCAACCCAATCAAAACCCAATTAAATACGCCTGCCAATTCTGTTTTGATAATCTTATCCGCTAAATCAATATCTACCTCACTACTTAAAATAACCTGCTCAAATGGAATGACCAAGAACCGTCTAAAATAGGCTTCACTTGCTTCTGTCTCCTTTGGCAAAGTATTGGTATTAAAGATAAATTTGGCTCTATTTTTTAGCGTGAATGGTTTTCCATAAGGTTCACGGGCTTGTATTGGTTCGCCACTAATTAGGGCTTTGAAAGTGTCCACGGGTAAATCTAAACCTTTTTCGGAACTGTAATTTAAAAGTACATTGGTCAGTTTGGCTCTGTTATATTCGTGGGCAAATAAGCCCATAGAAAAGTTTAATACATTTTCCTTTCCTATCAAAGCATTCAGAATATTAAAGAAAACTGATTTTCCATTACTGCCACCACCGATTAACATCAACATTTTTTCAATATTTAATCGAGTGAAAATAAAACCGCAAAATTCTTGCAATACAATTCTGCTTGATTCGTCTGGCAATACTCTTAAAAGATATTTATCAAACATTGGACACTTTGCGGTGCTGTCATACTGATAAGGTAATTGATAAGTTATAAAATCGGACGGCTCAAAGTCTTCCAATACGAAATTGCCATTAACTATTTTTCCTGTACCGTTCTGGAAATTGATAGAAACTTCGTTTTCATTTGGCTCTGGGACTGACAAAAAAGCATCTGAAAGGAATTGTTTAAATAACTTATCTTTGAACTCCCAATGGTTTACTTCATAGTCTGGGCATCCCATTTTTATAGTGGCTTCACCTAAAAAGTTTTTGATTTGTTCTTTATCGAATTGTTTCCAAAACGCCCCATTATACAGATAAACATAATCGTATGCTTTGGCAAGATTCCATTTTTTTGCTTTTGATATTTGAAGTAGATTTTTTATGACGGCATAGATGATATGGCGTTGCTTTAAATCTTCACCCGCTGGAATATTAAGAACTTCACGGAGTTCAACTTTGGTAATTTGAGCCAATAACAGTTCTGTAATATCTTTATGGTTCGCTGGTTTTGGATTTATCTTACTTTCAAGTTCGCCCATGTGAGCCTTCATAGTCCCCAATAATAAACCTTCTTTTTTATTCTCTGAATTATTCATAATTTTGTGAGCATTTTAGTGCTAATATTTAGTGTTTTGTGAGCATTTTAATGCTAATGTTTAATATTTAGTGAGCGTTTTAAGCCCATTAATGTTTAGTTAATTGATTATCAGTTACTTGGTCGTGTTGATAATCATCAATAAAATGTTTTACAGTTCGGGTCTTTGAATAGTACCCGAACTGATTTTTAATCCGTGTGGTCGCTCTCATGGATTATTTTTTTGTCTTATTTCTCATGGCTTCCAATTGCTTTTCTGCTTCAATGCGGAGGGCTTCGGTGATTTCTGATTTGGTTTTCTTTCTACCACTTTTCAAATATTCGTCAATTTCACTGGTTAAAAAATACCATTTTTTCCCCTTCTTGTGTGCTGGATAAATGCCCATTCTCGCTTTTTCGTAGATGGTATCTCTCTTAGGACTATCAGGTAAATATTTACTAAGTTGTTCAACGTCAAGCCATCGGTCGGGTTGTTCCATTGCAGAGATTGGATAATTTAATCTTAACCCATTCAAACTATCCATTACTGCACTAACTACAATAGGTCTGATAATTGATTCTAAAATGCTTGCAAATTGCGATTCCATATTCTTTGTTTTTGGTTTGATTCTGGTGTAAAGCAAGTGCTATTTGAGGATAAAAGAAAAGGACAAAAACTACTTTGTCCTTAATATAATTAATGTCCATAGATGATACTGATATTCAGATAGTTGCACCATGTAAATGAGTACTTAATGTCCAAAATTTCCACTTATTGTCCTTTCATTTCTCGTATAGTTCTGTCTAAATTTCTTCTGTTTGTCTCAGGACTTTTAGTAAAGTATTTTTTGAAAGTAGTTAGTAAAATTTGTTTAGCCTCATAATCACTTCTTGTTTCGGTAAGTCTCAAAAACTCCTTAAATAACATCTCTTTACGCTTAATAACATTTTGGCTTTTAGGTCTTCCAATCTTACTGACTGGCAAAGGAGCTGTAATTGCTATTTCTTCAATTGCTGAAAGTGTGGGCGTAACTTCTGTGGAGATGGTGGCGTACATCTCACTAATAACTGAATCTTTTGCAATTTCATCTAATGAGTTTTTGCCCATTATTTTAACTTTCCCATCTATCCAATTTTTAATATAATTTGCTATTTCATATCGATAAGCACGGTTAAACTCTTTAATCCATGAAACTCTATAATCTGTTAAATCTTTGTTAAAATAGGGTTCATAAATGAAATGCAGGTAATGTAAAAAATCTACACTTTGATAAGCATTTTCATTAAAATTATAATCAAGATATTTCCCCAACTCTGATAAATCTTTGCTCTTATCTTTTATTTCGTTTAAATAAAAATCCTCTATTACATCGTAAAAATCGAAAACATCTTTAAATATTGGGATTCCTTCAGCCCTTGAATATCCGTTTTTATCATACATGAATCAGGTTGAACGCATTTAAAAATGCAATTTTGAGTTTAAAATCAATGAATAGTACAATTTTATAACTGTAATTTTGCCAGAAATAATAAATTGATGAAAATTTGAATCTGGTTTTAGGTTTATGTTAACATAAATAC
>JANXRS010000121.1 GCA_025356745.1 Arcicella sp. | reverse complement strand
TTATTCGTAAATTATCTTTGCAACTTCTTAATAAAATAACCGATAAAGAAAGCATTAAAAGTAGAAGAAAATTAGCAGGTTGGAATGACCAGTATCTAATCAAAATGCTCTCTAATATTTAAATGCGTTTAACCTGATGATTTATACCAATATATTCCGATGATTGATATCCTGCTCTGAAAAATAAATCATGAATTAGTTCATACGTTAAGATTGAACTAAAATCAGTTTTAGATTGAACATTGCCAAACAAGAATGGAAGGCCTTCAGCTTCTCGTTGTTGAAGGGCGGTGCCTTTGCTACCTTTTCGAACTGCACTAAAAGTAGTTTTCCAGTGTAATCCTCTTTTCAATCGCCATAAAGCACTTAGGTATAACTGGTCAGCATTTGAGCCAATCCAATGTCCTAAGTTATAGTCTTCACTAGTATAAGTTTGAGCAGGAACATAATTCTCATAAGCAAATGGACGAACCTTAGTATATTCTGCTGTTAGCGAAATATTATTAAAAGGAAAGTCTGCAATTGAAAGCCCAACGGTATAAGCCGTTTGATTTTTAGCATGAGCACCATCGGTCAAATCTGAAAGTCGAACCTCATCAACAAAAAAACTTGCATACAAATGGGTTTTCGGAATATGATTTCTGGAACTCAACTGAAAAAATATTTGAGAATTTGATATTGAATTATTTTTTATTCCACCTTTGTAATGATCAAACGATCTATAAAAAATAACGGGTATCAAATAACCAAAATCAATGTTATCACTATAAATGGCGGATTCTCCCAACATAACACTTAAACCTTTGAGGGGTATAAAAGTAAGGGAATGAATCGCCATATATTTTGAACGATAAGTAAATTGGTTTCCTGTTTGTGGAGAGGTGGGACGTATACTACTTGAGTCTACTAGATTTGAATTCAGCCAAATATGTGCGTAATTAAAACTGAACCATTTTGTTGGTTTTATATCTAAGCGAATAAGTGGGAATGATGGTGCTTTGTTAGATAAAATTAATTTCCCTCCTTCGTCATAACCCACTGGCATATAATCTTTTCCAATCGTAAAACTAACTTTTTTTCCACCCACAGATACAGTTCCTTTTGTATCATTATATTCTACACTCTTGCCTATGCCTCCTGTAAAAATAACTCCCGACATGGGTGAAAATTTTTTAGTTCTATCAATCGTATTTCCTTGTTCAGTATTGTCTCTAAAATCAAAACTGTATCCAACATATTTACCTAAATACCCATTAACCGAAATTCCACGCCAAGTATG
Organism: Arcicella sp.; assembly: GCA_025356745.1. Classification (GTDB taxonomy): domain Bacteria; phylum Bacteroidota; class Bacteroidia; order Cytophagales; family Spirosomataceae; genus Arcicella. The sequence goes on along the minus strand of JANXRS010000121.1, from coordinate 2,911 downwards.
GTGATTGACAGAACCATCATTTCGGCTTTCAATTTCATAGCCGCCTAAAGGTTGAAAATTCATTGAAAACTGATTATCCTGATATGCTCCCCATCTAAATCTATCGCCACTTTGTTTCTTGAAAACGCTTGTGTAAGGAGTTTGCAAGTCAATATTTTGCTCAATATTTCTTTCAAGGATATATTCTTTGCGATAAAAATCTAATTCCTTGCTTTCAAGTGGGGTTAAAATCCCTGATTGATAACTAAGTATATCTAATTTATTGGAAATATAAATCCTTGTTAAGGGCAGCACAACATCGTCTAAATCAATTATTCCTTTTTGAGCTAACCTTGATAAATAACCATAAACGGTTTTATAGGTTGGTTCATAAATTACTTGTGCTTGAGAATTAAAGGTAAAAATAACCAATAAGAAACTGCTAAGTATAGCTAATCTTAAATAACATTTCATTAAAAAAAAATCTGCATTTTAATATGCTTAACGTCTAATTTTTACTTTTATTTAAATTTTCTTTAATAAAGTACAAAAAATGAATAAATACTTTAACATAATTTACAATCTTATATTATTTACAATACCTCTTGTCCATCTAATTTTAGAAGAAAATAATCTTGTTTGATAATCCGTCCAGTTATTATTTGTCCCACTTATTCGATACTGTAATTACATTGCCTCAGAAAATTAAGATTCGTCTAAAACTTTTTCTCCAGAGCATTTAATTCTAATCTCTGGTCACAACTTTTAGTTCGGGTAAAAATTCTCGCTAAAGTCATAATAAGTAGCATCTGAAATTGATATTTTGCTACTAACGAGATTTATTTACGGAATTTGGCAACCAGTTTAAAGTTTTAAGAAATAAAAAAATGTTTAAAAGGCGAAGTTTAGTTATGTAAAATATTTTGCTATGCAAATACAATAGTAGTAATAATTTTTAAAAAAAATAGAATTTTTTTTAAAAATGACCAATTATCATATTATAATTATATTAAATATTTAATAAATTAAGTTATTGCAACTCATTTAGTCCTGCATTTGCTTTTATTTCTACACCATTACTTCCTTCGTAATCTTCATATTGCAGCGTTTTTTTATAAAAATAAATAGCTCTTTTTTTATCATTTTCAAGTTGCAAAATATTTCCCATGTATAAACAGCTTCTTGGGGCAAAATACCAAGTTGGTTGCTCAATAGATATAGCAAGTACTTTTTGATATCTACTCATAGCTTTCTTAGTATCGCCCATTAAATGAAAGATTCTGCCTTCACGATAAATTTTTTCTACTTTATCTTTAACCTTAGCAATGGATAATTCGTCCATCTTATCTAAAAATAATAATGCTTCTTGATAATATCCTCCCTCAGTGGCTAATTGAATTTTTTTAAGTTCTCTTTCAATAAGAGAAGTTGAAGCATTTGCCTTTAAGATTTGCTGAGCCGATTTCAATGCTACTTTATCAGGTTCTACAATTGTTTCCCCATCCTTCAAAACATGGTATAAATACTTTGTTTCAATTTTCAATTCGTTATTCAAATCGTTGCATAGAAAAAGTTTATAATTAGCCTCTTTCAAAAAGTTAAATCCACGATGATTTTTAATAAAATCTTGGTAAGCATTCGATGCTTCTACATATTTTCCTTTTTGGAGGTAGATTTCACCTAAAAAATAATCAAAGAAAGGTACTGATAAATATTCATCAGAAATGGGACGTTTCTTAATGAAATTTAAGGCTGTTTCACTTTTACCCATTTTAATTAATAAGGATGTTCCAACAAAGGTGATTGCTAAGTTCTGTGGATGTTTCTGGACAAAAGAAATTAAAGCCTTGGATTTATCGCCAAGATTTGAAACAATGTAAGTAGAAAGTATATAATGAAATAATTCAGCCTCTATTGAAAAAACTTTATCATTTCGTACAACATTATCTAACTCCTGAATCCCTTGCATAACATTTCCCTCAATTCCCAATATGTTAGTAATCCATTGATACTTTTTGGGCATTGAACCAATTACGATATGTAGGATGCCCAATGATTTTTGTTGAGGTAGAAATGCGGGAAATTTAAGGGCATTTTTGGTTAAAATTCTATAAGCTTTGATAACTTGATTTGCTCCTTTTATTTCATGCCCATATTTAAGTTTTATAAACGAGGTATGAAGATTTATTTCACCAATCAAAAAATTTCGGTAAGGCGAATTTTCATCAAGTTGCTCAAGTGTCTTTATTCTTTTTTCCTGTTGTTCTATAAAATTTTCATACTTGTCTTTATTTTCTAAAATTCCCATTTCAATCATATCGGCAAAACTTTCTAAATACGGCACGAATGCACTTCTACCTCGATATTGTTTTAAAATATCACGACCTTTTTCCAGTTTTAGGGAACTGATTTCTGAATATGCTTTCTGAATCTGGGGAGTCCATTCAAAATCATTTGCAAATAATTGATTCACCGTAACTAAAAATAAATACAAAATGGTGACAAACTTTTTTTTCATACTAAATGACCTAATAGTGTTTTCAAATAAAATCTTCACAAATTTACACTCGAAAGAAATTTATTATCCCTAACTGAGTCAATTATGCAATTTAGCAGTAAAAATATTGGACTATTAAATATTAAATTTGAAAAATTTTGGATATTTTTCAAATGGTTAATTTTTTGTGCAGTGTTATATTTTGTGTATTCAATAATTCAAATCCGTCAGGTAGATATTGGATATGTAATTTATCATTTAAAACGAGTGCTATCGGTAGAAAATCTATTCCTCTTTTTAAATGCTGGATTCAAGTCGCAAATGCAACTTCATTATTTAAGAAATTAATTTTATAAAATTCGTTAGGAGAAAAGTAACCTAATTTTTTTCTTGGTCTGTTATTGAGTTTATCTTGAACATCAGCTACTTGTTGAT
>JANXRS010000119.1 GCA_025356745.1 Arcicella sp. | reverse complement strand
GTAGATTCAGGTTTCCAATTAATGGTATTATTCAAGGCAATCAACTTGTCTTTCACGGCAGTGGTGCGAATAAACCAAGCATCCAAAGGATAATATAAAATTGGTTTGTCCGTTCGCCAACAATGCGGATAAGGGTGGTCAAATTTCTGAACATTGAAAGCTTTATTTTCTGTTTTCAACTGAATAGCAATTCGCTCATCAACGGATAAATATTTATCTCTACCTTGTTTAATTCTCTGTTCCTCTTTCTCTTCATCTGTCAAATATGCTTCCTTTACAGGTTCATTGGCATATTCTATAATTTCAGCCACAAAACGCCCCTGACGATTCACAATTGGCACATCTTTTCCGTTTTCATCTTTCACAAAAATAGAAGGAATACCATTTTGAGCCGCTACACGGAAATCGTCTGCCCCAAAAGTTGGCGAAGTATGCACCACACCCGTACCATCTTCAGTCGTAACAAAATCACCAATAATTACTCGGAAAGCCGCCGTTTCGGGTTGGATATAAGGCATTAATTGTTCGTATTCAATGCCTTCCAAGAAATTCCCTTTGAACTCAGAAATTATCGTCCATGGAATGATTTTATCGCCATCTTGATACGTTGTAAAATCACCCTCTTTCCCTTTTTCGTTGAAATACTTACCCACTAAATCCCTCGCCAAAACCACATTTACAGACTCGAAAGTATAAGGGTTTCGGGTTTTTATCAACACATAATCAATGTTTTTACCAACCGTTAAAGCGGTGTTGGCAGGGAGCGTCCACGGCGTAGTTGTCCACGCTAAAATGTAGATATTGCTACTATTGGCAGTATCAAACAAAAAGCCTGATTTGCCCGTTAGTTTCACTTTAAACTGAGCCGTTAAAGAGGTATCTTTTACTTCACGATAACAACCTGGTTGATTAATTTCGTGGGAAGAAAGTCCAGTTCCCGCCGCAGGAGAATAGGGTTGAATAGTATAACCTTTATACAATAATCCTTTTTTGTATAATTTTTGCAAAAGATGCCAAACCGACTCAATGTAGTTGTTTTCGTAGGTAATGTAGGGATGTTCTAAGTCCACCCAATACCCCATTTTTTCCGTTAAATCATTCCACAAATCGGTGAATTTCATGACGGTTTCACGGCATTTTTGGTTGTATTCTTCTACCGTTATTTTCTTACCAATATCTTCTTTTGTGATTCCTAATTCTTTTTCAACCTGCAATTCTACGGGTAATCCGTGCGTATCCCAACCGCCTTTGCGTTTAACTTGTTTGCCTTTTAGGGTTTGATAACGACAGAAAATATCCTTTATCGCCCGTGCCATCACATGGTGAATTCCAGGTGTTCCGTTGGCTGAAGGTGGACCTTCGTAGAAAGTGAAAGTTGGATTTCCCTCACGGGTATCAATAGATTTTTGGAAGATGTTTTCATCTTGCCAAAATTTCAATATTTCGTCGGCAACTTGTGCGTAATCGAGGTTTTTATATTCTTTAAAATTCACGATATTTCAATTAACAATTAACAATAAGTAATGACTATTTTCTCTTTTCGTAAAACGAAAAAGAAAATGTTCCTAAAATTACAATAAATGACTGGGTTTTGGAAGTTTGAAAAGAAATATGGGTTGTATTCCAACGTTTTTTAATAGTGAGGTGTCTTTATAAAAACGAAATAAAATCATGAAACTAATAACCCTAATACTGTCTTTTCTTTTGATTGCATGTACTTCAAAAGACATTAACCCAAAAGAAATCGTTGGTAAATGGGTTCCCAACTATATGCTTCAAACCAAAAATGCGGATGGTTCGTGGGGAGATTGGGTAGCCATAAATACTTTGATTGCTTTACCTGTCATTGAATTTACAAGCGATGGACGATATTTGACTGATGGAAAGCCTGGGGCAAATTGCTGTTATGCTGGAAATAAATACAGCATTTCTGGAAATACCATAGATTTTACTGAACGATTCGGCTGTCCAAATGTTGATTGTACTCCGTATGCTGGGTGGATTATTTATTCATTGAAAGATGATAAATTAGTTCTTGAAATAAATAATGGTGCAAGAAACAAATATACAAAAATTAAGTAGCAAAACCGCAATATATATAATTATTTAAAGTATAAATTATAACAATAAAAGATTTTAATGATACTGTAAATTTATTTCAATAATTTGCTAATGAAATAAAAACAGTCTATGAATCGTCAGGAACAAATCAGTAAATTACAAGCCACTAAGGAATTTGATGTATGTATAATTGGAGCGGGTGCAACGGGTGCGGGAGTTGCTCTTGATGCAACTTTGAGAGGATTGAAAGTTTTATTAATTGATAAAAGTGATTTTGCGGGTCAAACCTCCTCAAAATCTACCAAATTGATTCATGGAGGGGTTCGGTATTTAGAACAAGCCGTGAAAAAATTAGATTGGGAACAATACAAAATGGTTCGTAAATCCTTGCGTGAGCGGGAAACTTTACTGAAAAATGCTCCCCATTTATCCCGTCCTTTGGCGTTGATTACGCCTTGTTTTAATTTATTTGAAGGTATTTATTACACCATCGGCATGAAAATGTACGAATGGATTTCGGGTTCGCAAAGTATCGCTAAAAGTGAATGGTTATCCAAAAAAGAGACCTTGAGTCTAATTCCAGAATTGAAATCTAAACGACTGAGTTCGGGAGTTTTATATTATGATGGACAATTGGATGATGCTCGTTATTGCTTGGCTATCGTACAATCTGCGGAAGCTTCTGGTGCGGTGGTTTTAAATCATACGCAAGCCTTAAAATTTAGCAAAAATGAGGACAATGGAAGACTTAAATCCTTAAATATCAAAGATTTAATTACTGGAAATGAGCATACTGTAAATTCAAAAGTTTTTGTGAATGCCACGGGTCCTTTTGCGGATAGTATTCGTCAGATGGCGAGTTCAAAACTTAAACCCCGTATCAAAGTGAGTCGTGGGGCTCATGTTGTTTTGCCTCGTGAAGTAATGAAAGGTGATACGGCAATTCTTGTTCCCAAGACAGACGATGGGCGAGTAATTTTTATGATTCCTTGGCAAGACCAAGTCTTGGTTGGAACGACCGATGAAGCAGACGAACTTTCAGAAAATCCAAAATTAGAGGATTATGAAAAGACTTATTTGTTAGAATATGTGAATCGGTATTTTGAAAAAACCGTTACGCCTGACCAAATAAAAAGTGGATTTGCAGGACTTAGACCACTTTTGCAGGCTCAATTGCAATCAGCGATGAATTCTGATACAAAATCTTTAGTCCGTGACCATGAAGTTGAAATTGACCGCCGTACAAAATTAGTCAGCATCATGGGTGGAAAATGGACGACTTACCGTTTGATGGCAAAAGATACTTTAGATGAAATTTATAAGGAAATTTTTAAAAAGAAAATCGTAAAATGTACTACTGAAAATCAAATTTTGCACGGAGGGGAAAATTATCGTTTTGAGGATTGGCAGAATTTGGTTGATAAATACGGAATATCAAAATTTACGGCTGAACATTTAATGAAAAAGTATGGAATAAATGCTATGAAAGTCATGCAACTGACTGATAATCAAATAAATTTTAAAGAATTATTAGCACCAAATCATCCATTTATTAAGGCAGAAGTTTTATATGCAATTCAGGAAGAAATGGCTACTTCAGTTGATGATGTCTTGGAAAGAAGGCTTGGTTTGAAATTGAGAGATGAAGTAGCATCAAAAGCTGTTGAGCCTTATGTAGAGGAGATTTTACTCATGAATAAGATAAAATATTAAATACGGATTAAACGGATTTGACACGGATTCATTAAATTTTATCCGTATCAAATCTGTTCAATTTGTATTCAATTAAATATCATATCCCAATCTGTAATTTACTAGTCGCCGTTCTATTAATTATTTTGGCATTGGTTCTAATTTCTATATTTTTGGTAATACCTGAGTTAAGAATGGTAACATTATGGTTGTTGTTAATAATCACACTATCACCTGCTAATGGACTTCTACCAATATCCCACGTTGAATTACTTTCCCAATCTCCCGACATAACGCTAATAACTATCGTGCCAACTCTGGTGCCTTGAAATTCATACGCTCCCATATCGACAATTCTACCATTAAAACGTCGTAGATTACCAACTAAATCCCTGTCTGTCAAAGATATAGTTCCATTATCCCCTGCATCAATGGCTGGTGAAGTATTAGTTAATATATTATCACCCGATAAAGTAGGGGGCACTTCCTGATGATGTTAAACTTATAAATTGAGGATTAAGATTTAAGTTCCCCACGCCAATATATCCACCTTCAACAATACTATAGGAGATTATGCTCTGTGAATCGTTAAAAGGCATACTATTTCCAAAAATGATAGAATTTTTAACGATTGGAACACTTGTTGAGTTGAATATTGCTCCGTTATATCCACCGTTACCTGCAATGGTTACATTCGTGATTATAGGATTAGAACCGCTGTTATAAATGGCTCCACCCATTGCTTTATTACCCGAAAAGATAACATTTTCGTAAATAGGATTACTTCCTAAATGATAGACTCCACCTCCAAAAACTGCTTGATTACCCATAAACTTACAGTTTATTACCGTCGGATTACTACCATTTGTTGCAAAAAGTCCACCACCCATAGTACCATCATTGTTGATAATATTGCAATTAATAATTCTTGGATAGCTACCGTTATCCAAAGCAATTCCACCACCATCATTATTAGATACTGGTGCAACAACTGACTGAGTTGAAGCTCTAGCTCGGTCGGTGGTTGAATTGGCATTACCAGCAGTAATCGTAAATCCATCCAAAATAGTTGTGTTACTTACTCCTACGAATGTAACAACGTGAAATGAATTATCGCTAATGGTTGTTGTTACGCCAATTTCTCCACTCAAAATTGTTAAATTTGTCATGAAATTTCGTTGGTTTTGCATAAATTCCGTTCCTACGAAACCACCAAATAACATTGTACTACTAGGAATGTTGAAAGAGATGGTTTTGGTAAGGGTTGTTGTTGGTTTGTAGGTTCCTTGGGCTACCCAAATTTCGGCTCCTACGGGTGGAGCAACAAGAGCGGATTGCAAATTACTATACGCCGTTGCCCATGTCAAACCATCTTGGGTTAGATTAACATTTGCCTGATTTACATATACCACGGTAACCATCGAATTAGAGGTAACTGTAACCGTTACATCATTACTTTTCGCACTTGAACATAACACAGTACCCACTATTTGCTGACATTTTGCGTAATATTGTTTATCAGCAGTGGGCGAAACAGGCATTGTAACAGGCACATTTCCAACGGTTTCGAACCAATTTAATTGAAATCCTGCACCCATACAACCCGTAGCAGTGAGCGTTACCGAACTACCATGGGCAATTGTTGCACCCATTGCTACAGGAACAGCAGGAGTTAGAACAGTTACTATAGTTGTAGCAGTGCTTGCACAAGTTGTCGTTGTATTACTTGCTGTGAGTGTATAAGTTGTGGTTGCTGTTGGACTTACATTAACGGTTTGACCGTTCACAGCTCCTGGATTCCAAACAAAACTATTTCCTAAGCAAACAGCCCTTAATTGTCCTCTTATTTCACCACCTGAGAAAGTTGCGTTGTAGATATTAATGTATAAATTTTCTGCTAGTAAAGCGGTTGCTTGAGTTGCCGTAATTACCCCACTATAATTAAAAGTTCCTGATGTTGAAGACGGAATTGTAAAAGGTATAATCACAGGGCCATTAGTACCAGCAGCACCGTTATGAATATCTCCTGTGGAGGCATTAGCAGACAAACCATTAAATGAAACTGTCAAATTCAACTCATTAGTTATTGAGTTGAAAGTTCCCGTTGCACTTCCTGTGGCGGTGGAGGCATTGGTCGGTACTTCCGAGGCTCCACTTAAAGTAGTATTCACTGATTGCAAACCACAAGTAGCTGTCAATGAAACCGTTGCTCCCGAACAAACCGCTTGATTTGCTCCTGCATCAACAATTGGAACAGGGTTTACAGTAATAGTTGCAGAGGTTGAATTTACCTCCGCACAAGTTCCATTTTGAATTACTGCCCGATATTTTGTGGTTTGGGTCAGATTGGAATATGTTTGGTTCGTTGTTGTATTGGAAATTATTACAATCGTTACAAAATTATCAGTTGAAGACTCCCATCGTAAAATTGTTCCTGTATTACCTGATAAGGTTAAAGTAGCTCCATTCGTACCAGCACAAACTGAGGCATCGGCACTGACACTTCCGCCAATTGAATTAATAATATTGAACCTTGTAGTTGCCCGACAAGTTGGATTTGCTCCTGTTGCTACGTAAAAAGGAGTTGAACCTACGGTTGCTGTATTAGGAACGCCCGAACCCGCCACTCCAACAGGATTAAAAACATCTCCCGTAAAAATGGCTACGCCACCAGTGGGTGCAGTAAACCAGTTATTTACATCTAAAAATATAGACATTCCACTTTTTAGCGTAAAAGTACCAGTATCTTCTGTATAAAAAGAAGCCACTACAATGATGTAGGTGGTTCCTGCTACAAGTGTGTGGGTTAAACTCGAAAGAAAACCAACCCCACTATCGTCGTCTCCCCTTAAAAAATTAGTCTTAGGGACAGCAGGATTAAAAGTAGTTTGGTAGAGCGATAGGTACGTATCATCATCTCCTATTGCAAACAAAGCAGCTGTTGTTTCAAAAGTTACGCCTGCACTCGCAGAGGCAACAAAGGTATAAGTTTTAAAAAATACAGGTCTTGAAGCGCTATATAATGTTGCATTGTTTCCACCTCCTCTAATGTATGTAGGACCAGATACTAATGTTCCATTTACCGTATTTCTAATCACTGTTGGCATAACTAAACCTTCACCAACTGGAACAGTGGTGGTATTTTGGCAAATTTTGTAATTAGCAACAGTAGGTATTAAAACAGGATTTACAACCACATTTACTGACTGTTGAGCAGGTGTTCCACCACAAGCATCGGGGCTAATTGTAAAAAGGTAGATAACTGTAATAGGAGTATTTGTAGTGTTTATTAGCGTTTCATTAATGTTGGCTGAACTTGCACTTCCAGTAGGATTACTAATTCCTAAAACTACTGCACGTGTCCAAGCGAAAGCAAATGTTCCAGCAGTTGCAGTGGTTGCAACATATGAGAAAGGGTTGTTTGAACATGTGGTCGTTGAAGTTGGAGAACTCAATAAGGGTCCTGTTATGGGTGTGAAATCTTCAGTGACGACACGGTCATTAGACGATGTTCCTGTTGAAGCCGATGCTCCTAAACCACGACGAGCAAAAGCTTTACTAATCGCACAACGATAGCGACCTGCAAAAAGCATTTGGTCTGCTTGTAAAATAGCATCACGAGCTTGCACAAAACTTGGGCTACAAGGTTGTAAACGTAATCCTTCATTCACTAATTTCAAAGCAGCAACATTACCTTTATAATCAACAATGTTAGCAGGAACAGCATAAATATTATTCACTATTTGATTGTCTTGCAGAATTATTTCCCAAGTCATATCCCAAAGCATGGTTGCCCAAATTGAACCAATACCGTGTGGTAGAGAAAATACGGCCGTATTAGCAACTCCTGCATAAGTTACGGTATTATTGACATTTATTTTATCATAAGAATAAGGAAAAGGACGAATTCCTAATCCAGTTGTAGGTTGCCCCAAAACGTAAGTCCCAATACCACGAGGAATATTGGCACTTGCAACCGTTGGTGTTAAGGCAGACCAGTTGGTTGTTATCATTAATGCAAGATAATCGCTCCATCCCTCTCCAGCTTGTTCAGCATTTTGAAGACAGGTTACAATAGCAGGCCCCCCTGTGAGACGATTTGACCAACCATGTCCGTATTCATGGGCAATCACGCCATTATCAAAATCAGAATCAGGTTGATAAGCAGGGCTTCCTGCATTACTAAATATAAACATTTGCATTCGAGGATTGCCTCCATCGGCTGGTGTAGCAAAATTGGCATTATTGGTTCCACTACCGTCTTGAGCATCCGCAAACACAAAATCGTTTCCAGCTCCACCTCTATTTAGGTTATCTTTTTGGAAATTACCCCCTGGTTCATCAAAACCATATTTCCAAAGCACATCATGAATTACATTATTCCAATAAAACATATTGGTTATAGCGGCATTTAGGTTTGAAGCCGCCGTTCCAGTGGCTTTTGTATAGGAAAAATTAAAATCTAAGGTAGCCGAACTAGGACTGTTTCCAATCGTTATTTCATCATCAGCTGCTAAATCTTCCTTTGCATATACGTTGTTTCCTCGAGTATTGGTAAAATTGGTTGTACCATCATTATGCCATCCATTGGTTGCTCCAGGACCTGTGCCAGTAGGAATAAATTTGGTATATGGATTTACAACAGACGTTCTTGCTCCATGATTTGGACTTTCGAGTGGATAATCAAAAACGTTGTAACTATTGGCTACAAGCATTTTCGAATTAGCCGAAGTTGACACTTTTTTATCAATACAAATATGGGGTGTATTAGTATGTTCTTGCGTTCCGAAATTGCAATGAATTATATCATCAAATGTATTAACAATATTACCCGAAAGAGCATCAACGTGAATATTCCAAATATTTTGACCGTCCTTGGTCATTATCTTAACATTCCACGTAAGCACTACCTTTGACTTTGTTTTTTCTTCATCATTTGTTTCCAAAGGATACCAATAAAGTTTCACGTCAATTTTGTCATTTGAAATGGCTGAGTCGAAATATGAGATTTTATTGACATTTCCATCTGGAAGCATGGTTGAACTTATCGCTTTGATTAATGCCACTTTACTTGGTGCGAGGTTCACGCTTAAGGCAGCAGTTTGTAAAGCATGAATAGAGTTTATCTTGGTACTAAGCATTCCTCGTGGTACTTTTGAAGCCAAATTAGGGACAAAATTATTTGCCACATAATTCACTTTACCACTTTTCATAGTCACATTCAACAATCCATTATACACCTCAACTGATTGATAGGTTTGGTTAAAATAAATATGATACCAGCCCGTTGTTGGTGAAAGATAAGCACTCGAAACATCCATTTCGGTAATATCTGTAACTGATAATTTTTCTTGTGCTGCAATCGTTTTAAGGTAGCTTTTTGCAGTGGTTACTTCAGTTTGTGCTTGAACCGCAATAGAGACCAATGCACCTAAAAAGACAAAAATTGCTTTTGCCTTCAAACCCTGAATTTTTAGTTCGAAAACCTGTTTCATAGATTTAAGTGGGGATAAATATTATTAAAATTTCACTATTAATAACAAATAATTTCTGTGGAGAAATGAGCTTAAGTAATGATTTTTAAGGCTTTATAATAGAGTAAATTCAAAAGGTAAAGTAAGTTTAGTAAAAAACTTACTTTACCTTCTATAATCATTCAAAAAATTTGTATTATTTATTATTCGGATAAGATTAGTAAAATAAATCGAAAAATATCTAAAATGTCGCTTCAACATCATTAAATTATTAACTTCAAGACTGTTACACATTTATTTTAAGCATAGGTTATTTCTTCTCATTCCGACATCTATCCGAACAGTATTTTACCTGCTCCCAAACCTTTTCCCATTTTTTCCGCCACGTGAAGGGTCTTCCGCAGGTAATGCATATTTTTGTTGGTAAATCAGATTTCTTTTTTGTTTTCATAGTAATGTAACTATCAAACTTAAAAACTTGTTATTTTAGTAAAATAATTTTTCATAAATATGCAAGAACTACTAAAAAATTACCCAACAGTCATTTCTCAAACCGTTCAATGGGGCGATATGGATGTTGCTCAACACATTAATAATGTTGTTTATTTACGGTATTTTGAAAATGCTCGCATCGCATTTTTCAATCAAATTGGCTTCATGGATTTTATAGGTGATGCTGGTATTGGTCCAATTTTGGCGGAGGTAACTTGCCAATATAAAGTTCCGCTAACTTTCCCCGATACTATCAAAATCACAGCAAGAATATTGGCTGATTCTTTCACTGAATATGGTTTCACGATGCAACATTTGGTTTTCAGCGAAAAACTTCAAAGAATTACTACCGAAGGAACATCTCGGATTGTTTGTTATAATTATAAATCTAAACAAAAAGCCTTGATTACAACCGAATTACGAGAAAAAATGAATAGCTAAAATTCAACAGATTATAACGTTTTGTAAACCTAAATTTTGATAAATTTATGGTTTATAAAAGCTGGATTCAAGTCGCAAATGCAACTTCATTATTTAAGAAATTAATTTTATAAAATTCGTTAGGAGAAAAGTAACCTAATTTTTTTCTTGGTCTGTTATTGAGTTTATCTTGAACATCAGCTACTTGTTGAT
>JANXRS010000118.1 GCA_025356745.1 Arcicella sp. | reverse complement strand
GGTTTTAGGTTTATGTTAACATAAATACTTCATTTTTAGGTTTTATCTTAAATTGAATCTTTTTTCATTATCCAAAATAAGCTCAATTTGTATTTTTCCAAGCAGTTTTATTGTACTTTTAAATGCGTTGAACCTGTTCTTTTATTAAGGTTTCTGATATATTTAATTTCAATTCGCTTTCAAGCCAGACCCACTCACCAACTGGATTAATTTCAAGAAAAATGTATTGACCATCTGGCTTTTTTATTAAATCAATCGCAGAGTATATTAAGCCAAAAGATTTATTCAGTTTGATTAATAGGTTAGATAATTCATTAGGTAGTCTAATGTTGTCATAAGTTTTTATGACTTCTGGTTTTCTCCAGTCCACCTCTAAAGGGTCATTTTTTTGAATTCTTATTGCAAATACATTTTCATTAATTACTACAACTCTAATATCACTTTCATTTTCTATTCTTTCTTGTAAAAATACTGGTGTTTCAAATAGATTAAAGTTTTCATATGACCTAAAAAAGTCCTTCTCAATTTCGGAAGTATATATTGAGTAGATGTTTTCATTTACTATTTGTAATCCATTTGATATTGGCTTTATTATAGATTTGTCATGTTTTTGAAGAAACTTATCAGCTAATATAGGATTATTTGTAATGATGCTATCAGGTGTTTTTAAACCAAGTTTATTAGCTTGATTTAATTGAAAAATTTTTCTTTCTGCAATATGAGTTGAAAACATTGGGTTAATCCATTTTGCCTTGCTAAGACATAAATACAATCCTTCAAAAAAATGTTTACGTTCATTATTCAAATAAGTTTGATTAGAATCTTGTTTATCAAAATCAAACTTTAATGGTGTTCTTTTAAATACAACACTCATCACATTTTTTAAATTATAGTTCTTGTTATTTATGTTTAAATTAAATTCGCCTTTGGGATTAATATTGAAATCAATAATATTAATATCTTCTGAATTAATTCTTAAATACGATTTTGTCTTTAATTTTAATTTAGATATTAAATAATTAACACTTATATCATCTCGATTTGTTATGAATAATATTTTCATATTCATAACTAAGAGTTTTCTGTCATATCTATAGATTCTCGGGTTTTTGTAATCATACTACAGTTATTTAATTTTTCAGAAGCGATAGATTTTTTTACTTTTTTTTCTAAATCTACAGTGTATTTTTTTCTAAAATTTAGAATAGGATTTTTTTGTTTCATTAGTTTAAGTGTTTTCAGATGAATCAATACTTTCACGAGTTTCAGTAATCATTGTCAGTATAGTTTTTAATTTGACTTTATTTTTCATTAATTTTGAATTAATGTTTTTGTTTAATTCTTTTCTAAAACATAAAATTGGGTTCAAGTTATTTTTCATATATGTATTATTTAAGTTTTTTAGCTTCCTAAGAATTCCTTATAATCAAATATAATCAAAATTTTGCAATACACTATCTATTGGTTGGCACTTCGTTATTTATAATGTTCTTCTATGGTGTAAATAGCCATATTTCTAAAAAAGAACAAAACACACACTAATACCCCCCCAAACTTACCCATTTCCCACCACACCCCAAAACCTATTTATTAAACGGTAAATTAAACACATTCCTAACCATTTCTTGCCTAATTTTGAGTATAGCAACCCGAGGATTTCCTTTTGAAATTAAGAAAGCATAAATGATAAGCAAGTGAAAAATAAAGTTTTAAAAATCCACCCCAACGACAACGTAATTGTTGCACTTACCGATTTATTTAAAGGTGAAACCATAACATTAGACGGTCAATCTTATACCCTTACGGAAAATATTGCTGCCAAACACAAATTTGCGATGTACGATTTTGAGGTTGGCTCAGAAATAAAAATGTACGATGTGTTGGTTGGAAAGGCAAATCAGCCCATTTTGAGAGGTGGAAGTATCAATATTTTCAACGTAAAACACGCTGTCAATTCTTTTGAATTGCGTGAAAATCATGCTGAATGGCAAGCACCTGATTTGTCTAAATTTGCAGGACGTACTTTCAATGGTTTTCATCGTCCCGACGGAAGCGTGGGAACGGCAAATTATTGGTTGGTAATTCCTTTGGTCTTTTGCGAAAACCGTAATATCGAAGTTCTCCGTGAAGCCCTCGTGGATGATTTGGGTTACGCTCGTAAGCATGGTTACCAAAACCAAACCAACGATTTAATTTCGTTGTATAAAGCAGGAAAAACGATTGAGGAAATCTTGTCGGCAGACCTACAAAACACTTCAGATGGCACGCAAAAGCATCAACTTTTTCCCAATGTTGATGGCGTAAAATTCCTCCTCCACGATGGTGGTTGTGGCGGTACACGGCAAGATTCTACGGCTCTTTGCGGAATGTTGGCGGGATATATCACGCACTCGAACTGTGCGGGAGCAACGGTTTTGAGTTTGGGTTGTCAGAATGCCCAAGTGGGTGAATTACAAGCTGAAATTGCCAAAAGAGACGCCAATTTCCAGAAACCCTTGTATATTTTAGAGCAACAAAATATTGGTACTGAAGCCGAAATGATGGCTCAGGCTTTGAAGCAAACCTTTGCGGGTTTGATGCAAGCTAATCAAAATACTCGTCAGCCAGCCCCTTTGAGCAAATTAACCATTGGTTTAGAATGTGGTGGTTCAGATGGTTTTTCTGGTATTTCTGCCAATCCTGCTATTGGTTATACGTCCGATTTATTGGTAGGTTTGGGCGGCACGGTTATCCTTGCTGAATTCCCAGAATTATGCGGGGTTGAGCAAGAATTAACCGATCGTTGCGTAAGTCGTGATGATGCCGCTTTGTTCAGTTATTTAGTAAAAACGTACAACGAAAGAGCCAAAGCCGTAGGTTCGGGTTTTGACATGAATCCTTCACCAGGCAACATTAAAGACGGATTAATTACGGATGCGATTAAGTCGGCGGGTGCGGCTAAAAAAGGCGGAACTTCGCCCGTAACTTCGGTTTTAGATTATCCAGCCAAAGTGACCAAAGCAGGCCTTTGTCTTTTATGTACGCCTGGAAATGATGTAGAATCAACGACTGCCGAAGTAGCTTCTGGAGCAAATTTAGTCTTGTTTACAACGGGTTTAGGCACGCCAACGGGTAACCCAATTACGCCCGTGGTGAAAATTGCGACGAACACCAAATTATTCAATAAAATGTCGGATATTATTGACCTAAATACGGGAACAATCATTGAAGGCGAAGAAACTATTGAGCAAGCGGGCGAACGTATTTTGGAATACGCCATTAAAGTAGCGAGTGGTGAGATAGAAATTTGTGCCGTGAAAAATGGACAGGATGATTTTATTCCTTGGAAAAGAGGAGTGAGTTTATAAAATATCAGAAAAATTTGACGGCTTTATCCTTTTAAAGGTTTATGATAGGATTTTAATTTTTACTCCCTCCTTTCTGGAGCATATTTTTTGACTAAATTCTTTCAGACCTTTTCGCCAAAATTAACTACCTACGGATAAATTTACATCCGCTTGCCTTTCTATCATTTCATTTTCGCTCTTGGTGGCAGGGTGATACTTTCTAGCAAAGAAAATATTGAAACTGAAATAGCTATATTGAGGATTTTGAAGGAGGGTATGGTTTATGGGAATTAATGGGTTACAGCTTATTTGGTTATTAATTATTAGCTTGAAAATCAATTACTTCCACAAACTAATAACTAATAACCATCAATTAAAATTACATTCCGAAAACCCCTTTCACTTTTCCCCAAAGTCCAGAAGCAGCTTCTTTAGCTTCTTCTAACTTTTCAGCGGCAGCTTCTTGAATTTCTTCAAACTTTTCCGTAGCTTCAGCTTTCAATTCTTCTGCTTTAGCTGCTATATCTCCGCCCGTAAATTCTGCAATTTTTTCAGAAATAGCTTCTTTTACTTCATCAAATTTTTCAGTGGCAGCATCCGTTAAATCTCCAATTTTCTCAGAAGCAACTGCTTGCAAATCTTCTAACTTCTCAGTCGCAGCAGTGGCAAATTCGTCCGCTTTTGCAGAAACGTCTATACCTGTCATTTCTTTGATTTTGTCAGAAGCAATGTCTGCGAAACCTTCTGATTTTTCAGTTGCAACATTTTTCAAGTTGTCTAATTGACTTTCTGCTTGTTCTTGTGGGTTTTCCATGATTCTTTTAATTGTGGGTTTTTAATTGAATGAGTAATGAATGAGTATCTGTGCAAATATCTAGTTTTTTAAGCAAACTGCCTAATAATCAGCCAATTTGAGTATCATCTTTTTTCCGAAAAGCAATAAATAAAACTATCACTCCGAACAACACCGCAGGAATACTCAATAGTTGTCCCATATTGTATTGCATACTGTTTTCAAAATTAACTTGATTCTCTTTCAAGAATTCATAAAAGAATCTTAACGTAAAAAGAATTATCATAAAAATGCCCGTTAGGAGTCCGTTACGAGTTTTTTCTTTTTTCAAAGACCATATCCACATGATTAAAATAAATAATAAAATACAAGAAATAGACTCGTATAATTGTGAAGGATGACGGGGAACAACCATGGGATGTTCAAAATCATTGAAAAAACGAAAGGCCCAAGGCACATCCGTTGGTTTGCCGATAATCTCAGAATTCATTAGATTTCCAAAACGAATAAAAGCCCCTCCCAAAGCAACGGTTGGTACGATACGGTCGGTTACATATAGGTATGGAAGCTTTCTTTTTCTGGCAAAAAGGTACATTGCCGTAAACATACCTACGGCAGTTCCGTGTGATGCCAGGCCTGAATAAGGAGGCGTAATCATATCAATAAAAAATTTACCTGGATTTTCGAGTAGTAGTGGATATTCATAGAAGAAATAATGACCCATTCTTGCTCCAATCACGGTTGAAATCATGGCATAAAGCAAGAGTTCATCGGCTTGTTCAATTGGGCGACCTTCTTTTCTGAACATATAGCTAAGTACCTGATAACCAGCTAAAAATGCTCCTGCGAACATCAATCCATACCAACGTAATGGAAAACCGAAAATCTCGAAAATTACTGGGGAAGCGTGCCAATCAATGTATGCTAACATTAGGAAAATATGGATTTGTAAGATGAATAATTTATCAAAAATAACAATTTTGTAACCATATAAAAGCATTAATTACAGAGAAATAATATAAAATCTGTTTTTTGTTTATAAACTTAGATATGCTTCCAATCCTCCTTCCAGATTTCTAAGGTATCTAAATCCTCTTTTTTCAAGAATTTTTTGGGCGATTTTACTTTGCAAACCAGTAAAACAAACAATAATAATTTCTTGATTTTTAAGATGTTCTATTTGTTCAAGATTCAATAATAGCTCATCCAACGGAATCTGAATTCCGCCCATATCGAATTCTTCAATTTCATAAGGTGTCCGAATATCAAGAATCATTAGTTCTGAAAAGCGGTCTTTAAATTCTTTTGGGGTAATTTGCATAGTAATTATAAAACAACGCCGTCAAGGTTTTAGACCTTGACAGCGTTAAATTGAAAAACATGGCATGAATAATTTAATCTAATTGATTGTAAGCTAAAATACCGCCCGTTACATTACGAACATTCGTGAATCCTTGTCCTTCCATAAATGCTTTTGCACGACCAGACCTTGCTCCTGAACGACAATGCACAATTACTTCACTATTTTTCCAAGCTTCAATTTCCTCTATGCGGTCAGGCAGTTCACCCAAAGGAATCAAGGTTGCTCCAAGATTTTGTTCGTCATACTCATAATCTTCACGGACATCAAGGAAATTAAGGTTTTCGCCTTTATCGAGTCTTTCTTTTAGTTCTTCTACAGTTATATCCATTTTGTTAATTGGTTATTTATTCTTTTACAATCTTCCGAACAAAGGTATTTTTTTCATTTGAAAGTCGCAAAAAATAAATACCTGTATGTAAATATTGAAGATTAATTTCTTGATTATCAGTACGTTCTTGAAAAACATTTCGTCCAGTCATATCATAAACTTCTACCTCTTTTAAACTCACATCATTCCACCTAAAAATACCAGTCGATGGATTGGGCGAAATTATTAAATTTTTATCTTGAATTTCCTCTTCATTTGCTAAAGGTTTTACTTGAATTTCTTTGCCAAGCATTACAGGACGAATCATTAAACTGCCTTTAATCGGAATAAAAATACTACTGGCTTGTGCTGCATCCGCTTTTGGTACTTGAATCCATTCGTTACTGACATTATAATAATGTTTATGGGCGAATTGTGGTGTATTAACATCCAACCCAATCGCAAGTGGTTCATCGTCAGTAAACTGAATGAATCCTACATAAAAAGTATCCATTACCGCCACAGGGTCAATTTTGTATTCTACAAATGAGTTAGGTGAATGTGAATATTTGATAACATTGATAGTATCCGAAATAGTCTTTAAGATTCTTCCAATTTTCCCTTTGTCATTCGCTAAAATTTGAAAAGTCAATCGCTTACCTGTAAGGTTAGTAACTGTTGGCTGTATATTAATTCTGATAGCAACAACAGCATCTGATTTATTATTAATAAACTGAATAGCAACCCTTCCGAAGCCTTTTTTGAGATACGCCGCTTGTTCAGCCGTACCGTCGTCGTAGGCGTAATAATTATTCAAATCAACGTATCTACTGATGGTATCATTCACCGTAAATGCGGCTGCATCACCTGACTTTACATCAAATTTAATTTTTAAGTAAGCCTTTGTCGTATCTCTTTTTAATAAATTAATATTTAAACTATTCTTAACTTGTAAAGTTGCAAATGATTTTCTTGGGATAAAAGTTGCTATTGAATCAATCCTTTGAATAGTTAAATTATTTAATAAATTTTTAACGGAATAACTTGGATAAAGTAGTAAATCATTGTTAAAAAGATTATTAATATCACTTTCAACCTTATCAGCAAGTTCTTTATCAGGTTTTGCCAAAAATTGCCTCATGGGCATAGCACTATAACTTTTCAAGAGATTCGTAGTCGGATTTCGAGTAGCATAATCTCTTGTGTAAATGGCAGTAACTTCCTTCGTCACAGGATTTCTGTCACTTCTATTACGAAGGATTTCTCCACTTTTTATAATATTTTTAATACCATCTAAATATACATAATCCAAATGCCACACATCAAATTGCCCCGATTGTCTTCCGTGGGACTGAAAACGAAATTTAAATCCTGAATGTAAATAAAAATTAGCCCGAATTGGAATTAAAACTTGTATAAATTTATCCGAAACAGTTACTGCAGAATCTACCCAAACAGTTTTCCAAATATTTCCATCAGTCAAAAATTGCAACCTTAACGAATCTCTTAAATCTGGCTTTTCCCCAAGCCCTTGACCACGATAAAAAAAACTCAAATAAAGAGAATCGGCAATGGTTTTCCCCAATAAATCAATAGATAGTGATGTTAAACTATCTGTTGGTCCTTCAGAAAGAGAATTGACAAAATCATAAGGTGTTCCATCGGCTTTTAGGCCATCAAAAGTTGCTACATTAAGCGTAGGATGATTATTTGTGGAGGTATTATTAATAAAAATACCTCCACCTTTTTGCCATTTGGAAAGGTCTTGGTGATTAATTGAAGTTGAAAAATCATCAAAAAAAGGCAAAGTTAATGCCATTATTTTGGCAGAAGAAGATGCCGATTTTTTAATATTTTTTAAAGGAATTATCTGAAATTGGGCCCATGAAACTTGCCAAAAAATACTGAGGAGAAGCGTAATTAATGTGTATTTTTTAGTAAAATTTTTCATCTTTATTTTCTATATACGTTCTTAATTGTATGTTCTTGATGCTTAATTATTTTATTTCTCAGCACCAAGAACATAGTACCAAGTACATTAATTAGGTTGTTCACCCGATACCCAAATATCAATCATTTCGCCCGAACGAATCTTTCCGCCTTCACTACAAGCTGGATTTTGTCTGAAAACCACCCCAGCGGGTTCTGTAGATGCAGGGTCATGAATTACTGTTCCGATTTGCAAGCCAGAACCTTTGATAATGATTTGGGCTTCATCAAACGCTTTGCCTTCCACGCATGGAACGTCTATTTCGGTATCGCCCGTTCCGTTTCCGACCACCAGTGTAATCTTAGAACCTTTTGCAATTAACGTACCAGCGTCCATTTTCGTACCTTGATACTTCACTGCTAAAACTTCATTTTCACGAATATCGTTTTGATACTCCAAATCAGGCTTCAAAAGACCCGATACTAAAAGCTGTTGTTCAGCACTTCTAACTGACATTTCGGTTAGTTTTGGAAGCTTAATCATGGGTGCGGTTTCTGTATTTATCGTTAAATAAATCTTTCGGCCTTGCTTTACTTTTGAATTCTCTAAAGGGTATTGAGAAAGCACCGTTAGCGGTTTCACACCCGAAGTGAAAGTACTGTCCGTTACCTCAAAATCAAGGTTTCTATCATTCAATAGGTCTTCGGCTTCGTCCATTGATAAGCCTTTTAAATTAGGAACGGTGATTGCTTCTCCGTGGTTAGTACTCAAAGGTAAGTAAAGGAAGAAGAAGCCAAAAAATAACACCATTAACAATAGAATGATGATGCCAGCATGGGTATAAACGTCTTTTTTAGAATTAGTTGAAATTTTCATTATAAAATTTTAAATGATTTTGATTTCGTAATTATTCGCAATTTAGAGATTTTAAGGTTTAAATTAGAAAGAAAGGTTCACAAAGTTTTCATACAGGATTTGATCGAACACGGATTTAAAGGATTAGACACAGATTTATCTAAATTTTATCCGTGTCTAATCCTTTAAATCCGTGTTCGATAATTTGTCAAGCAACATTTGATTTCTGCCAATTTGTCCTACAAAAATCCTTTGGAATTCTTTTTGCAATTACTTTTCTCATCAAAATTAGCGTATTATTAATCCTAAAAATGACAAAATGACTATGCAAGAAAAAGGCAATATCTCGATTCATACCGAGAACATTTTTCCAATTATTAAGAAATTTCTTTATTCAGACCACGAGATTTTCCTTCGTGAGTTAGTTTCAAATGCCGTTGATGCTTCGCAAAAAATCAAGCGTTTAGCTGCCATCGGTGAATATCAAGGTGAGTTGGGCGAATTAAAAGTGAAAGTTTCCTTTGATAAAGAAGCAAAAACGATTACCATTTCAGATAATGGTTTGGGTATGACTGCTGAGGAAATCAAAAAATACATTAATCAAATTGCATTTTCAGGAGCAACTGAATTTGTGGAAAAGTACAAAGATAAGGGCGACGAAAAAGCTATTATCGGACATTTTGGTTTGGGCTTTTATTCTGCCTTTATGGTGGCTGAAAGGGTAGATATTATTTCACAATCATATCAAGAAAACACGGATGCCGTTAAATGGACTTGCGATGGTTCAACGGAATTTGAAATCACTGAGACCACCCGTGAAGGTCGTGGTTCTGATATGATTCTTCACATTGCCGAAGACTCTTTGGAATTTTTAGAAGAGTTCAGAATCAAGCAAGTATTGGATAAATACTGTAAATTCCTTCCAATTGAGATTGAATTTCAGGAGAAAATCATCAATAACCCCGCTCCAATCTGGACAAAATCTCCTTCTGATTTAACAGATGAAGATTATTTGAAATTCTACGAAGAACTGTATCCTTTCACAGAAAAACCATTATTTTGGATTCACTTAAACGTTGATTATCCATTTAACTTAACAGGAATTTTATATTTCCCGAAAGTAAAAAATGAATTACAACTTCAACGGGAGAAAATACAGTTATACAGTCGCCAAGTTTTTATTACGGACGAAGTAAAGGATGTTGTACCTGAGTTTTTGATGTTATTACACGGAGTGATTGATTCGCCCGATATTCCGTTGAACGTTTCTCGTAGTTTCTTACAAGCAGACGGAAATGTGAAGAAAATCAATTCTTACATCACGAAAAAAGTTGCTGATAAATTAGGTGATTTATTTAAAACCGACCGTGAAGGATTTGAGGCTAAATTTGAAAACATTGGTATTTTTGTAAAATACGGAATGATTTCAGATGATAAATTCTATGAGCGTGCAAAGGATTATTGTTTATTACAAAACGTTGATGGCAAATACTTTACATTGAATGAATACGCTGAATCTATTCAAGAAAATCAGACAGATAAGGATGAAAATGTAACGTATCTTTATACAAATGACGTAAAAGGACAAGACGGTTTTATTCAATCTGCCAAGAAAAGAGGATATGATGTATTAAAATTAGATACAGTTCTCGACAGTCATTTCATCAATATGCTGGAATCTAAATTGGTGAAAACTAATTTAAAGCGAGTGGATGCTGATACCGTTGAAAAGTTGATTGATAAAGGAATTGTGTTAGAATCTGTACTTTCGGAAGCAGATAAAGAGACGGTAAAAAAGATTTTTGATGCCGTAATAAACGATACAACGAAGGTAGTAAATTTGGAAGCTATGCCAGTAGACGAATTACCAGCGGTGATTACGCAAAATGAATTTATGCGTCGTATGGCGGATATGTCTCGCAATGGTGGCGGAGGCGGGATGAGTATGTTTGGAAATATGCCAAATAACTACATTGTGTCGGTGAATGCGAATCACGCAACGATTGATAAAATCTTAAAAACAGCAGATGCTGAAGAGCAAAAAAAGTTAGCGAAACAAGTATATGATTTGGCATTATTGTCACAAAATATGCTGACTGGAGCTGATTTAACGGCATTTATTCAACGGACTGCGGTGAGTTTATAAGCTGAGATTTCTTGTATTAGCGGAGTAAAAAGAGAGACAAAGCCCAGCTTTGTCTCTCTTTTGTATTTAAAATATTTTTTTGCAATAATTTATAAATAAGTTGTACCCTAATAATGAGCATACTTTGGCAAAAAAAAGTTCTGTATTTTTAGCTTGTGAATAAAACACAAAACCAAAAACACAGAACCTATCATAAAAAACTCAAAACCTACAATACCATTCTTACCCGAGCTCCATCAGCATCAACTCCATCTATTTTTACTCTTCCTTTACGATTCATTAATACCTCTACCGCTTCTTTGGCACTAGAAATTGGATTATCGTCAATTTTTGTAATCACAAAACCTTTTTCAAATCCTTGATACCCAAAGCGTCCATTTGGATCAACTTCTGTTACTTTTGCTCCACCTAATAACTTATATTTAGCTTTATCGACTTCCGTTAAATTCGACAATTTTGCTCCTAAATATTCACTCATAACGGCAGAAGATGTTTCGCCTTTAACGATGTTTGTATTACCATCTTTGTTCTTCAAGATTACGTTGAAATCTTTAACGTCTCCATCCCGATTAACCGTTACAACCACTGTTTCACCTGGACGTTTACGACCTACCATTTCCATTAATTTTGATTGTGAACCCGTTGGAACACCATCAATTTTCACAATAACGTCATTAACTTTCAAGCCCGCTGATTGTGCTGCACTTCCACCTGCTGGAAAAGCATCCACATACACACCATCATTCACTTTCAAATCCTTTTCCTCTACCATTTTACTATTTACTTCTCTAATATTTACGCCTAAATAACCACGTTGAACGTTACCGTATTTAATTAAATCCGCAGCAACTTTCTTCACAATACCAACAGGTACGGCAAATGAATATCCAGCAAATTGACCTGTACGGCTATAAATAGCGGTATTAATACCAATTAATTCTCCTTTCAAATTCACTAAAGCACCCCCTGAATTACCTGGGTTTACCGCTGCATCTGTCTGAATAAATGACTCCAAAGGATTCACATCCTTATCACGGTCAATAATGTTTTGACGACCTTTTGCTGACACAATTCCAGCCGTAACGGTTGATTCCAAATTGAAAGGATTACCTACTGCCAAAACCCATTCTCCTACTCTAAGTGCATCCGAATCACCGAATGATAAGAAAGGTAAATTAGTGGCTTTTACTTGAATAACCGCAATATCCGTTGAGGGGTCAGTGCTAATAACTTTTGCTTTGTATGAACGTTTATCGTTCAAGACCACCGTTACTTCATCAGCATCTTGGACAACGTGATTGTTTGTTACAATATAACCATCCGAACTAATAATCACGCCTGAACCCGAGGCTTCCTGTGACTCTGGTTGTTGCCGATGAGGATTGCCTCCTCCTCCACCAAAGAAATCTTCAAAAGGATCCATCATTTGTCGACTCACATTACGGGTCATTTTGGTGGTAATATGCACAACAGCGGGTGTTGATTTCTCTGCTGCGTATGTAAAATCACCAGGATTGCTGGGTGCAGTCGGCGAAACATCCGAAACTAAGCGGGTAAAAGCAGAAGGAGAATTGGTAATTACAGATTCTGAAGGCGATTTTTCCAAGAACAATTTGTACGCTCCGAGGGTAGTTACACTACTTAGCGCTCCGACAATCGCAAGGGCTTTTAAATTACTTTTGATTTCCATGTTGTTAATTTATTTTAATTACAAAAGTGTGATTTTCTTATTACTAAATTAACGTAAAAACTTATCGTGAGGTGCAATAGTTTCATAGATTTTAACAAATTTTAAGAAAAAAGATAACTAATGGCAGAATATTCATCTAAATTTTTCAACTTTTCCCTGATATATTATTCTAAAGCCTCTCCAACCCTAAAAATATCTTCAAAAGTATTATACAAAGGCACAGGCGAAAGCCGTATTACATTTGGTTCTCGCCAGTCGCCAATAATACGATGTTGGATAAGTTTATCAAATAATTCTCTGCCATTCTTTTCCACTAAAATAGATAATTGACAACCCGACTCTTCCACGTTTTTGGGCGTAATAATATTCAAAATGTGGCCATTTTTCTGATTAAACTCATCTAAAATAAACCGTAAATATGCTGTTAATTTTATACTTTTTTTCCGCAGATTTTCCACTCCTGCTTTGTCCGTAATTTCCAAAGCTGCCCTGTGACACGCCATAGCTAAAATCGTGGGCGTACTGAGTTGCCACCCGTCTGCCCCCTGCATGGGTACAAATCCCTTTTGCATCTTGAAACGAGTTGCTTCATTGTGTCCCCACCAACCTGCGAGCCGCAGTAGATTAGAATGATGATGTTTTTCATGAACAAAGATTCCAGCTACGCCACCCATACCCGAATTGAGATATTTATAGGAACACCAAACTGCAAAATCAACCTTCCAATCGTGTAAATTTAAAGAGATATTTCCTACACAATGAGCCAAATCAAACCCAACTTTTATCCCATTTGATTGAGATTTTTGGGTAATAGATTTCATATCAAAAACTTGTCCAGAATAGTAGTTGATTCCGCCCATCATCACGAGTGAAAGCGAATCTTTATTTTCGTCTATTTTCTGTAAAATATCTTCCGTTCTAAGTATAAATTCTCCTTCTCTTGGAAAAATTTCAATTATAGCTTCATCAGGATTAATTCCTCTACATTTTAGATGCGTTTCAAGGGCATATTGGTCGGATGGAAACGCTCCACCTTCGGTTAAAATCTTGTAGCGAGTGGATGTAGGCTGATAAAACGAAACCATCATTAAATGTAAATTGACGGTTAGATTATTCATCACCGTGACTTCCGAAGGCTTCCCTCCTACTATTTTTGCCAACGGTTCTTTGAGATGTTGGAGGTAATTTAT
>JANXRS010000115.1 GCA_025356745.1 Arcicella sp. | reverse complement strand
AAATCCCGTAGCTTGGACGGGTACAAATTCTTTTGGAGCGAAAATGTTTATGACTACCTTGGGGCATCCAGAAGATTTTCAAGTAGCTGATTTCCAACGATTAATTATCAATGCCATTCACTGGGAATTAGGCAAAAAAGTGCCTACTAAATGGAAAGGAAAAATAGATATTAGTGTACCATACAGAGGAATTATTAATTAATTAAACCCATAGACTTATGAAATTATTTAACAAATTACTTCTCACGTTGGCGTTGCCAGTTATGATTATTAGTGCTTTCCAGCTTATTCAGCCTAAGATTTTACCGATTAAGAAAGGCACTCATATCTCCCTTATTGGTGGTAATTTAGGGTCAAGAATGATGAATTATGGGCATTTTGAAACCGAAATGTACCTTCGTTATCCTAAAAATAACCTCTTCATACGCAATATGTGCGATGGTGGTGATACACCAGGTTTCAGACCCCATGCCAGTAGAAATTTACCTTGGGCATTTCTTGGGGCGGAAAAATTTCAGACTGAGTATGCTAATTACTCCAACAGCGAAGGCACTTTTGAAACACCCGACCAATGGCTTACAAGGCTTAAATCTGATGTAATTATAACATTTTTTGGGTATAGCGAATCATTTCAAGGATTGCCTAAATTGGCAAACTACAAAGCTGAATTAGAGGCTTTTATTAAACATACCAACAGTCAAAAATACAATGGAAATAATCCTCCAAAATTAGTAATCGTATCGCCCATTGCCTTTGAAGATTTATCAGGAAAATATGATTTACCGAATGGAAAAAAGGAAAACGAGAATCTTTTGCTCTATACAAAAGCCATGAAGGAAGTAGCCGAACGAAATAACATATTGTTTGTTGATGCTTTTACTCCGTCAAAACAATGGTATGCTTCCACGAAAGAACCCCTCACAATTGATGGCTCGCAATTGAATGAAACGGGGTACAAAAAGTTAGCAGTTTTATTATCAGATGTAATTTTTGGCAAAAAATTTCCCCAAGAAACCAATCGAATGCTGGTGCATGAAGCAGTAATTGAAAAAAACTGGATGTGGCATAATGATTATAAAATTCCGAATGGCGTACACGCTTATGGTCGTCGTTACAATCCTTTTGGTTCTGATAATTATCCAGCAGAAATACAAAAGATTCGTGAAATGACTGCCATCCGAGATAGTGCCATTTGGTTAGCAACTTCAAAAGGACAGAAAATGGATGTGGCAACGGCTGATAAAAAAACTAAGGTTTTGCCACCTGTGATTACCAATTTTAATCCTTCCCAAAATGGCAGTTTATCTTATCTTTATGGACAAGAAGCACTTGATAAATTCAAATTGCCTGCGGGTTATAAAATTGAACTTTTTGCTTCGGAAGCAGAATTCCCAGACCTTTCAAAACCAGTACAAATGTCTTTCGACAATAAAGGGCGACTTTGGGTTGCTGTCATGCCAAGTTATCCACATTATAAGCCTGGCAATGCCAAACCAAACGATAAAATTTTAATTTTGGAAGATACCAACAATGACGGAAAAGCGGATAAACAAACCGTTTTTGCCGATGGATTACATTTACCTTTAGGTTTTGAAATTGCTCCCGAAGGCGTTTATATTTCCCAAGGAACAAACTTGAAATTATACACCGACACCGATGGTGATGATAAAGCCGACAAAAAAGAAATTCTATTGAGTGGCTATGACGACCACGATACGCATCATAATAGTCACGCTTTCTCTGCCGACCCATCGGGCGCAATTTATTCGGGTGAAGGCGTGTTTTTACACACAAACGTTGAAACATCCTACGGAACGGTGAGAGCAACGAATGGCGGTTTTTACAGATATAGTCCACAATTACACAAGTTGGAACGTACCGCTCAATTGTCGATACCAAATCCTTGGGGCATTGCTTTTGACCATTGGGGACAACCATTTTTTGCCGAAACGTCAAGTCCTGACGTTCGCTGGATGATGCCTGGAACCGTTTTACCGAGATACGGTGAGTCAACCCATAAAGGAGTTCAACTGATTGAAAAAGAACAGATGGTTCGACCAACTTCTGGATTAGAATTTCTTTGGAGTCGTCATTTTCCTGATGAAGTGCAAGGCGATATGCTCATCAATAATACTATTGGATTTCTGGGAACAAAACAGCACGCCGTCACCGATGATGGAACGGGTTACAAAACCAAATTTCGCCAAGATTTAATCGTGAGTGAAGACCGAAATTTCCGTCCAGTAGATATGGAAATTGCTCCCGATGGCTCGCTTTATATCATAGATTGGCACAACATTCTGATTGGACACATGCAACATAATGCTCGTGACCCCTTGCGTGACCACGTTCATGGACGTATTTACCGAGTTACTTACCCGTCAAGACCGTTAGTAACACCTGCAAAGATTGACGGTGCAAGCATAGAGACACTTTTAGATAATTTAAAACTTCCCGAATACCGTAGTCGTTATCGTACTCGTCGTGAATTGAGAGGAAGAAATGCTAACGAAGTTTTACCAAAAATCACGAAATGGGTGGCGGATTTAGACAAAAATGACTCAAAATATGAGCATCATGTCTTAGAGGCTCTTTGGGTAAGTTGGGGTTTAAACAAAGTTGACCAAACCTTATTACGCCAAATGCTTAAGGCGAAAGATTACCACGCAAGAGCGGCTGCGGTGGAGGTTCTGCGTTTTACGGGACATCAAGTACAAGACCAAGCAACATTATTAATGCAAGCTGCAAAGGACAAAAATAGTAGAGTTCGTTTAGATGCCATCGTGGCTACTTCTTGGATTGGAAAGGAAAAAGGGTTACCTATTTTGGCAGAAGCGAAAAAAATGCCCTTAGATGATTGGATGATTCACGCTCATGAAACAGCCGTTGCCCACATTAGTGGTAAATCAGTCAGGAAGCAAAAAGAGGAAGCAATTGTGTCTATTTTGAAAGGTCAGGAACTTGAACTTTATAAATTAGGAAAAACAATTTATGCCAAAGAAGGCTATTGCATGACTTGTCATCAAGCAGACGGTGCAGGACTTTCAGCTTCGGGCTTTCCACCCATTGTTAACAATAAATGGATATTGGGCAATGAAGAACGATTAATCAAAATTGTGTTAAAAGGACTGCTTGGTCCCATCGAAGTGAATGGTAAAAAATATGCTGGGCAAGTGCCAATGACTCCCTTTGGTGGACTCCTCAAAGACAAAGAAGTTGCCGCAGTATTGACCTATGTAAGAAATTCATTTGGTAATAAAGCCTCAGCCATCACTCCCGAAAAAGTGAAGGTTGTAAGAGCAGCGACTGCCAACCAAAAAGACATTTATACTTCTGAAAAAATATTATCGGAGCATCCTTTGGAGAAATAATTTATTGAAAAATTAGGCTTGGACGATTTTGTTCAAGCCTTTTTTTGTGGGGAATTAATTGCAGTTCTAAGCATTTATATATGAGATTACCCTATATTAGCAGTAAATCTTAAATCTAAAATACCCCTCAATAATAATTATGAAAATAGTTTCTATCGAAATTCAAAACTACCGAAATCTGTCAGGTCAGAAAGCGTCACTTCATCATGAATGTAATTTTATTGTTGGGGAGAATAATATTGGAAAATCTAATTTTCTAAACTTTATTAACGTTGTATTTACCCAGAGAGGGTTCAATGCTGATGATTTTAAAGATTTAGCTTTACCAATAAGTGGCAAAATTGTACTTCAATTGGAAGATGTTGAAAAAGGCATTTTTTCAGATTTATTTGATGCAGAAGACCCCAATAAAATTAATATTCAATTGGAACAAAAAAGTCCAATTGACAATTTGGAATTTAAACATGAAGAGTCTCTTACTTTTATACAGCCTTCACTTATAAGATGCCTAAATTATATTCACTATGATTCTTTAAGAAATCCAATTTCAGAAATCAATTTTGACAAGGGAAAAGGGGTTGGCAAATTTTTAACACGACTTGTTAAAAATTATGTATCAACTCAAAGTGATATTAATCTACCTAAAAAGAATTTTGTAAACGAGACTGAGGTTAACTTATTAGTAGACAGTTTAAATAATACTGTTGGAAAACTAAAAGCATTTAATGATTTTGGAATTAAAGCTGGAGTTGAAAATGACCTTGAATCTCTCTTACCTAAAATGGTTTCACTTGTTGATATAAATGGGGATTCATTAACAAGGTCTGGCTATGGAGTTCAATTCTTGATTTTAGTTACATTATCTATCCTTGATAAAATTCAAACAATTATTGAACAAAAATGGAGACAGAATGCAATTTTTGAAGGAGAAGAAATAGTAAATGGTAAAACTGAAAAATTAAAATATATTTCATTGGTATTGGGTTTGGATGAACCAGAAATTCATCTACATCCATATATGCAACGTTCATTAATTAAATATCTGAACAGGGTGATTTCAAACCAAAATCAAGATTTTAATAATTTACTTAAATCTCTTTTTGGAATTGATAAATTTATTGGACAAATATTTATTATCACTCATTCTCCCAATATTATACTAAACGATTACAAACAAATAATAAGATTAAACAAAGCTAATAATATAGTTAATATAGTTTCAGGAATGGCAATATCTTTATCAGAGCAACATCATAAACATTTTCAAATCCAATTCTCTTTCATTAAAGAAGCTTTTTTTTGCAGAAGTGTTATTTTAATTGAAGGAGATACGGAATATGCCTCCTTACCATTATTTGCTAATAAATTACATATTGACTTTGATGATTTAGGAATTTCTATAATTCAAACTCGTGGAGATTCTATAGGTATTCTTTTGGAAGTAATGGATAAGTTCAACATACCTTCTCTTGGAATAGAAGATGCTGATAATGGTGGAAAAATCTCGAATCACTCTGAACACTATTATACCAATTGTAGAGATTTTGAAGAAGAATTAATAGATAAACTCATTAATTGTGGAAATGAATTAATAATTAAACAAATACTGTGTGCTTTCGATAAAATAGGATTAGAGAGAAAATTAGAAATGTCTCCGTTAAACAGGTTCAACGCATTTAAAAGTACAATAAAACTGCTTGGAAAAATACAAATTGAGCTTATTTTGGATAATGAAAAAAGATTCAATTTAAGATAAAACCTAAAAATGAAGTATTTATGTTAACATAAACCTAAAAC
>JANXRS010000114.1 GCA_025356745.1 Arcicella sp. | reverse complement strand
GTTTTAGGTTTATGTTAACATAAATACTTCATTTTTAGGTTTTATCTTAAATTGAATCTTTTTTCATTATCCAAAATAAGCTCAATTTGTATTTTTCCAAGCAGTTTTATTGTACTTTTAAATGCGTTGAACCTGTTTATTTAGGTATTTTATGAAATATCCAAATAAACGAATTTGTCAATTAAACTGATTCTACTTTTAGTGACTACCTTATTTTCTATAGTGTTATGCCAAATCCTGAGCAACGTATCTAACCACCTCAACGCCAAATTTTCTCAGAAACTCAACGCCTTCATCTTTTCCAATCTTTTTATATTCTGCATAAGAATTAAGAAAAATTACTTTGGAAATTTTCATGCTAAAGATGATTCTGGCACAGGCAATGCAGGGAGAGAGCGTGACATAAATGGTTGCTCCTTCAATTATTGCCCCATTTTTAGCAGCGTATAAAATGGCATTTTGTTCTGCGTGTAGCGCCAACGAACAACTTCCTTTGGAGTCTCTTTCGCAACCATCAATTGGGAATTCTTCATCGCAGTTGTGCGTTCCCGCAGGGGGACCATTGTAACCGATAGAAATAATGCGAGTATCTTGGGTCAATACTGCACCGACTTGGGCTTTGATACAATGGGAACGTTTGGCAAGATTAACCGCCAATTCCATGAAAATATCATCAAATTTGGGTTTGTGCATAATTTGAGGTATGATAAAGTGGAAATAAGCCAGAAGTTCACAACAGGGAACATAGCTTGGAAAAGTGTAATAATATCATTACTTCTTCATGCTATATTCCTTGTTCTAATCTCTGACTTATTTTATAATAAAATATTAGTGTTGAACGCCACCCGCACCATGTACGTGTCCGTGTTCAATTTCGATTTGTGTAGCATCTCTCACGCCA
Organism: Arcicella sp.; assembly: GCA_025356745.1. Classification (GTDB taxonomy): domain Bacteria; phylum Bacteroidota; class Bacteroidia; order Cytophagales; family Spirosomataceae; genus Arcicella. The sequence goes on along the minus strand of JANXRS010000114.1, from coordinate 10,684 downwards.
ATGATTGTTCCTTTGAAGTACATTTCTTTATCAACCAAAGGATGATTAAAATCCATTCTTACGGTTTCATCTTCAATGGAAATAATTCTGCCATTTAGTTGATTTCCTGTATCATCAGTCATGGGAAGGTAGTTGCCAACTTCCAACATTTCTTCGACAAATTCGCCATCAACTTTAAAAATTTCTTTCGGTAATTCCACAATTGCCGTTGGATCAAATTCACCGTAACCATTTTCGGCAGCGATTGAAAACTCAAATGTATCGCCTTCTGAAAGCCCTTCGATATTTTGTTCAAAAGCCTCTGGCAAACCGCTCAATCCTTGGATAAATGCCATTGGGTCGTCTTGCTCAACGGTTTCAATTAATTCCTTTTGCCCCTCTGCATCCGTTACCGTTAATTCATAAGATAAGGTAATCACTTTTTCATTCGTAATTTGCATCCTAATAAGTTTTTAAATGTGAGACGAAGTTACAAATAACCAACAAAAAGGTAATGGTTTTTTGCTAACTTTATGCTTTAATACTCTAAAATACTGTTCTTTTGAACTTCTTAGCCCATATTTATTTATCTGGTGATGATGATGACATTAAAATCGGGAATTTTTTAGGTGACTTTGTTAAAGGTCGATTAAACAAATTAACCAATGCTCAATACTCATTAGGTGTCATAAAAGGCATGGCTCTCCACCGTGAAATTGACTTTTTCACCGATACGCATCCCATCGTAAAACAAAGTATCGACCGTTTGCAACCTAAATACCATAAATTTTCTGGAATAGTCATTGATATGTTTTATGACCATATTTTAGCAACAAATTTCAATCAATATTCCTCCATTTCACTGGTAGAGTACGCTCAAAATTTTTATGACTTATTAGAAAGGAGGAAAGCTGAAATTCCCGAACCAATGGGTAGAATGGTGGAATCAATGATTACAAGAAATTGGCTTTTAAGCTATAAAACGTACGATGGCATTGAATGGGCTTTAACAGGCATTTCTAAAAGATTAAGTTTTGAGTCAGGAATTGAAAATGCCACGGAAGAATTACGGAAAGACTATGATTTGTATAAGGCTGAATTTCAACTGTATTTTCCTGAACTAATTGCTCACTGCCAAAACTATCGTAACTCGAAATAGTACTTCGGATAACAGTAAATAACATATAATCAAGAATCATGCCCAAAACAGCCTCGGAAGTATTAAAAGATTTGAAGAAAAAAATCTATTCGCCTCTGTATTTATTACACGGAGATGAACCGTATTTTACAGAAAAAGTTTCTAATTATATTGAGGAACACGCACTCGCTCTTGGAGATAGGAGTTTTAATCAGTTTATCTTTTTTGGAAAAGATTTAACCATTCCCGCACTCTTGTCGCACGCTAAACGTTTTCCGATGATGTCTAATAGACAACTAATTTTGGTAAAAGAAGCCCAAGGTTTGCAAGGAATTGAGCAAAAAGACATGCAGGTTGCGCTTGAAAACTACGCTAAAAATCCTTTGTCTTCTACAATTTTAGTGTTAGTCTTTAAAACGGGAGCCGATGAAAGAAAGACTTGGGTAAAGGCTTTTGATAAGGCTGGCGTAATGATACCTTCCAAAAAACTGTACGATAATAAAATTCCAGATTGGATTTTAGAATATTGTCATGAGAATGGCTTAAAGATTAGTCGTAAGGCCATAGAAATGCTTTGTGAGAACGTTGGTAACGATTTGAAGCGTTTAGCCTCTGAGATTGACAAAATCATGCTTAATTTGAGAGTTGATGAGGAGATTAATGCTCAAGTTGTAGAGAAATTTGTTGGAATCAGTAAAGAATACAACTATTTTGAATTCCAAAAGGCATTAATTAACAAAGATGTATTGAGAGCAAATCAGATTGTGAACTTCTTTGCGGCTAACCCGAAAGATAATCCCTTAGCCCCAATTGTGATCCTTTTATACAGTTTCTTTTCAAAAGTATTAGTGACCCATGCCACGCAAGATAAATCGGAAAGAAATTTGGCGGTGGTTTTGGGCGTGAATCCATTTTTTACTAAAGATTATGGATTGGCGACAAGGAATTACAATTTGAATAAGGTCGTTCAAATCATTGCAGATATAAAGAAGTTAGACTTAAAATCAAAAGGAGTGGAGGCGGGTTCTTTGACGGACGGAGAAGCGTTGCGGGAGATGACTTTTAGAACTTTACATTGAGATGATTTTAGGAAAAAATAAGCCAGATATTAAAATTAATAAAGGGGCATTGAGAAGGCGAAAAATAGTTCTTAATGCCCCTTTATTTTGTTCTAAATTTAAGGATAGGAGCGTACATAAAAAAGCCTTCAAATCAATTGATTTGAAGGCTTTTTCGTGATCCCGCTGGGATTCGAACCCAGGACCCATACATTAAAAGTGTATTGCTCTACCAACTGAGCTACGGAATCATTAAACTTGGTATTATAATATTATTTGTGTATTGAAGTGTAACGCTTTCAAATTAGTGATTTGAAGGCTTTTTCAGTGATCCCGCTGGGATTCGAACCCAGGACCCATACATTAAAAGTGTATTGCTCTACCAACTGAGCTACGGAATCATTAAACTTTATCTTACGACGCTGTTTGTATATAAAAAGTGTGTCATCTGACACGAGAGGAAAATTACCATCCTGCGATTAATCGCTGGCAACCTTCGTGATCCCGCTGGGATTCGAACCCAGGACCCATACATTAAAAGTGTATTGCTCTACCAACTGAGCTACGGAATCATTGCTTTGGTGAAAAACAGTCTAAAAACATCGTTTGTTTTTGTCAAATCGTTTTCCTTAATTGCGGTGCAAAACTACGATTTTAACCAACACCATGCAAGCATACTATCTAAAAAAAATCATATTTTTTTTTATAATTAATCTTACCTTCGTGCAACTCGCTAAGAGTCAGAGCGATGGAAGAGCATTAAAAAAAGCAGATTCTCTTTATAAATCAGAAAATTATACTGGAGCGGAGGTATTATATGAGCAAAATCTGCCTAAAATTAAAAATCCATCCAATCAATTTTTCTTGAAATTAGCGTCAATTAAAGAAAAGAAAGGGGACTTTTTGAAAACACTTTACTATTTAAACAAGGCTTACGAACAAAATCCCAACGAAAAAATTCTCGCAAAATTGAACGAAATGGCAACCTTGCACGAAGTAAAAGGGTATGAATTAAGCGATTTTAATTTCTTAATTCTTTTTTACAAACAATATTCGGGCTTTTTAGTGGGGTTATTATTGATACTTGGCATCTATATTTTTGTAATACTATTCATTAAAAAATACAAAAGCAACTATATCCCAATAAACCAAAAAGTGTTTTTAATTGTTTATTTGATTGGCATTGGGTTACTCTTAAATTTACCCGATAGATACCATCAAGGTATCATTAATCACGATGGTGTTTTGCTTCGCTCCGAACCTTCGGCTGCGGCCCAAATTGAAGAAACCATTGATAAAGGACATCGTTTAAATGTATTAGGGGGTAACGATATTTGGAAAAGAGTATATTGGAATGACAAATTTTTATATTTAAAAGAAAGCGATATTTGGTTGGTGGAATGATAATGATTGTGTTGATTATTATTGAATGTAGAATGTTAGTTGAAGTACTTATTAATTATTATTTATGAATTTCAAATTGCTTTATTACACCATTCTTCTCCTTTTTTGTTCCTCATGTATGCAAAATTTCAAAATGAGTGACAAGAATATTTCGGATTATTATGCTAATTATTCCACAATGCCTTCTTTTGCCTTCTCTAATACATCAAAAAAGAGAATTCATTACGCCTATTCTGCCGATTCAACAAAACCTATTCTTTTATTGATTCATGGTGCTCCTGGAGCTTGGTTTGGATATAAAGAATTTTTCAACGATACTTTATTACTAAGTAAATATCAAATAGTCGTCCCTGACCGTGCGGGGTACAATAAATCAGGAGAAAAAGAAACTTCCATTGAACAACAAGCCATTTCATTGAAATATCTTTTGAAGTTGCATAATCATCAGAAAGTTAGTTTAGTAGGTCGGTCTTATGGAGCTGCTATTGCGGCAAAATTATCGGCTGATAACCCAGATTTAGTTGAAAACTTGTTACTAATTGCTCCCGCTTGCGATCCTAAAAAAGAGAAATTTTGGTGGTTTTCTAAGCCTGTAAATTCAAGACTTGCTCGTTTCTTATTGCCTATTTATGTGAACCGTGCGAGTGATGAAAAGTTTTCTCACCGTGCTGAACTAACAAAGTTGTTACCCGATTGGCAGAAAATAAAATGCCCTGTAACGATATTACAGGGCGGTAAAGATTGGATTATCGATACCTCAAATGGGCATTTTGTTGATTCTGTTTTGGTAAATGCCCCTCGAAGATTTATTTATTTGCCCGAAAATGGGCATTTATTGACAGCAGAACGATATGAATTAATTCGGGATATTCTATTAAAAAGATAATATTTTTGATTGCTGTAAAATATGAATGGCATTACTGAAAGTAATGCCATTCATAAAATGCGTTAAGGTATCTACTTTTTATTTTTGGGAATATCGGGATTGACCTGTTGAAGTCCCATCATATTTTTCATTGTTCTTTCCATTCCCTCGGTTGAACCGTCTAAGAAAATCACGTTTCCTTTTCCCTGCTCTGCAAAGTGTTTAATGGCTTCTGTCCAGATGGAAAATAAAATCAAAGAAGCATCTAAATCAGCTTCAGACATTAATTTGGCGGATTCTGCCATACCTTTGGCTACTTCTTCACGAAATAACGCAACGCCTTGTCCCCGTAATTGAGCCGCAATTTTCTCTGCTTCCGCCGAAATTCTGATAGCGTTTCCTTCGGCTTCGGCTGCTTTTGTTTTCGTAATTAACAAGGCTTGTCCTTCATTTTCTGCCGCTGCTTTTAAATTATTTGAAGCAACAACCTGAGCCATCGAACGCATGATTGATTCATCGAAAGCAATGTCGTTCAATTGTAAATCAATTAAATGATAACCCCATGCTTCCAAAGTTGTATCTAATTCCTCTTTCACGTGGAGGACGATTTCACCACGCAAAGCCAATACTTCCGCTTGCTTTTTTGTCGCCACAAATGCCCGAATTGTGCCTTCTACCGTGCGAATGAGTGCTTGGAGGAAAGAACGCTCATCCATAAATTTAAAGGCTACGTTTTTGATAGCTTCTTCCTCATTTCCAAGAACAGAATAGACCAGCATCGCTTTAAAATTCACATTGGCTTGGTCGGAAGTAATTGCTTGAAAATCAAGTTCGATGGAACGATTTTGAATAGATATTTTACGAAAAATGAATTCAATAAACGGAATTTTGAAGTTTAACCCTGGTAACATAACCCGTTTATATTTACCAAAAACTGTAACCACAGCCGCTGAACCCTGATTTACAATTTCGACTGATAAATAGATAACTACAATTCCGAAGAGGAAAAGAATTAATAAAATACTCATAGTGATTTGGTTGTTTAAGAACGAAAATAAATACAGCACCAAAGTACATAAAAACTTTGATGCTGTTAGCAAGAATGATACGAAATGATTTTAATATTTTTTGAATAGATAATCTACATCATTTTTATAGAACCCATTCCTCCATCTACTCCTAAAACTTGCCCAGTAATCCAGCTTGATTCATCTGAAATTAGAAAAGTCGTGATATTAGCAATGTCTGTGGGAGTGCCAAATCTACCAATTGGATGGCGTTTATTTGAAGCTTCTTTCTTTTCATCGGTAGATAAAAGATTTTTGGCCAAAGGTGTATCAGTTAGTGAAGGGGCAATGCAATTGACACGAATCTTATTGGAAGATAATTCAGCAGCCAAGGATAAAGTAAGTCCTTCAATGGCACCTTTTGAAGCAGCAATTGAAGCATGAAAACCCATACCTATTTTTGCCGCAACCGTACTAAAAAGCACAATTGATGCCCCATCAGCCTTTTTTAGTTTTGGTAATATTGCTTGCAAAACCGCAACTGCCCCTAAAACATTTATTTGAAAATCATGCTTAAAATCTTCCTGACTCAAACGGTGAAAAGGTTTTAAATTGATTGTACCAGGGCAATACACAACGCCGTGGATTTCATCGGGTAAGGTGGCAAATACGCTTGCATCTGGATTCTGTGCATCCCAAGTTATGTGGGTAATTCCTGCTAAATCTGGTTGATTTCTGGAAGCTGAAAAAATGTTGTTCCCTTTTGACAATAAAGATTTTGCGGTTTCAAGACCTATTCCAGAGCTTGCACCAACGATTAATATATTTTTAGACATGAGTAAATTTGAGAAACGTGAACAAAAAAAGCATCTAAGTTGCTAACTCAGATGCTTTTTAAATGTTTTGGAATGTTTGTATTTGGGCGGAATTTTCAACGAACAGGGCTTTGCGATGTTGGGGAATTTGAAAATCGTCCGCCCGGAACTGAAGCCCAATTGAAAAACTAAAGCTGAAGATAACAACAAAAAGCTAAATTGAAACTCGTCTGCCCGAACAAAAGCCACATAGAATTAAAAATGCTCATTGTTATTCCGTCTGCCCCAATATTGCAAAACCCCATGTTGTGCGTTCGGCTTTTTTAGGGTGTTCCAACTACTACTGAATTTCCCCATTTCCAAGCATAGTATAATTGTTCAACATTCTGTTCATATGTCATTCCAGAAGATGGGTCGCTAACTACAATCAAGCCGTTGTTAGAAATTTTTTGTAATAAAATAAAATGACCAACTTGTGGATTATTAGTAGGGTTTACAAATGCAATTAATTTCCAACCTGTCTGCAAAGTATTATATAATTGTTGATAATTTGCAGGATATGGAACTGTCCATGCTTTAAAATTATATGTTTGTAATATGTATGTAATCTCAATACTATTAGCTGGTCTATTTTGAGGATAACCAGTTAACCTTGATACTATTTGGGATTGTGATTGAACAACATTTGCTTGCCACATTGCACTTTGAATACAAGAAGCCCAACACCACATTGGTTGCTCTTGAACAGCAATTTGTGCATTTACTTTAAAAGAGAGAATTATAAAACTTAATAAAATTATTTTTTTCATATTTACAATTTTAGAGATTCAACAGATTTTGCGATTTCATTTATTTTTGAATATTTACCTCCATCTTTTATTACAGCCCAATATACTCCATTAGTCAAAGCGATTTTTTTTTCTGTTTCTTATTTGTTTTGCTAATTTCAGGGTTAAATATTGTCTTATTTGGTCATTCTCATTTAGATTTTTATCTAAATTCCAGTCAAAGCGACAAGGAAGATCTGCATAATTTGGCTTGTCTTGATAGGATAATTGTAAAAGCCCCTCGCTTCTAACTTTTTTCTTTGTTACTGGGTCAATACCCATATCTTCTTCCATCCAAGAATTTAATTTCCAAGCACTTTCAAACTTACAAATTGAGGAAATTAATTCAGCCCAAACATTTACTTTTTGTTGTCTGTTTAGCGAATTGTAATTTGACCTAAATCTTGTCATGTCTTCGCATAATGAATTATCAAATAAACTGTCAAGTGTTTGAATTGTAAATTTACTCCACGATGCTCGTTCAATATGAAATTTTCCCCAAGATAATGGAACATATCCATCAGTATTTTTTTGGGTTTTGTCTTGAAGAGCAAAAGTAGTTTTTATACCAATTATACCATTTGGTTGAATTGTTCCTTTTGACATAAATTCGTCTAAAGCTTTTTTTGTGTCATTGCCGAAAATTTTGTCAACTCCAATGTCGTAACCAAGTTCTTTTAAAATTTCTTGAATTGTACCAATGTCATCACTTTTTTCTAAAAAATTGAAATTGGCTTTTTCTGTGAATACAATTTTTAGTGCTATAATTTATATTTTTTGTTTAGTTAAATGTTTGGTGTCGTTTTAAGCTGACGCACAACTCTGATATATACGCAACTGCATATATTTTAAGCAAAATTATAAAAATTACTGTAAAATGCTAATTTTTAAAGAAAAACCTCAAAATAGATTGATTTAAAGGTATTTAAAGGAAAAATTAATTTCAAAACAATACAAAAAACGCATTGCATATTTTTGTATTGTTTTGAAATTATGCGTTTTTAATAATACAAAATGTGCATTGCGTTTTTTGTATTGTTTTGATGGGAAATATTTATTCCATTGAATCTAATGGGCTTTTAATATTTTTAATATCCTTCTTACTCACGTGTACATCCACGCCTTTTTTGAATTACTCCATTTCACTCCGACTAATTTTTTTACACGCTCATTCAATTCCAAGTTCCTTTCAAAATGGATATAAATAACGTCTTTGCCATTATGATTGGCGAGTTCGTATTTTATTTCAATTGCCATCGGTTTTTTTGTCGAGGAGGATTAATTGTTCGGCTATAATTTCGGTTACATATTTTTTCTGTCCGTCTTTATCATCGTAACTTCTGGTTTTTATTTTTCCTTCCACATATACCAAACTCCCTTTTTTGAGATAATTATTGGCTAAATCTGCTAATCCACGCCAAAGGATAATATTATGCCAGTCGGTACTTGATTGATTTTGTCCGTTTGAATCTTTAAAATTTTCCGTAGTAGCCAAAGAAAATTTGGAAACTTTGATATTGCCTTCGATTGTTTGTAGAAATGGGTCGTTGCCCAAATTTCCAATCAGTGTAACTTTATTGAGTCCTCTCATTTTTTAGTGATTAAGTCGCAAAATACAAAAAAGCACCAAGATTCTAAATTCTTGGTGCTTTTTAATGATTTCAAAAGTAAACGTTATCCTACATATTTCAAAAATTCTGCTTTCGTGGCATCTTCTTGAAATTTACCTCCGTAATAACTCGTAATCGTTGTGGAGGTATCATCTTTTACGCCTCTTGAAGATACGCAAAGATGTTTTGCATCAATCATTATAGCAACATCTTTGGTACCTAAAATTTTCTCTAATTCCTTGGCAATTTGCATAGTAAGACGTTCTTGCACTTGTGGGCGTTTGGCAAAATGTTGTACAATTCTATTTAATTTAGAAAGACCAATTACTTTCCCATTGGCAATGTATGAAACGTGTGCCTTTCCAATAATTGGTACAAAATGATGTTCGCAATTTGAATAAAAAGTAATATTTTTCTCCACCAACATTTCATTGTATTGATATTTATTCTCAAACAAGGCAATGGCAGGCATGTTCTTAGGGTCAAGTCCACTAAAAATTTCCTTCACGTACATTTTTGCCACTCTTTTAGGGGTTCCTTTCAAAGAGTCATCGGTTAAATCTAAACCCAATGTTTCCATTATTTGGCGAAAATGATATTCAATTTGAGCAATTTTTTCATCATCATTCATTTCAAAAGCATTTTCACGCATAGGAGTATCTACAGAAGTCATGATGTGGTCATCTCCAATTTCTTCATCTGTAAACATAATTTTGTTGTTGTTATCAACCAACAGGGTATTCAACAAAGTTGCGTTCTGTTTCATATAATCTTATTTTTAAGTCAAATTGTGGATTAATTTGCGATTTTAATTTATCATAAATTACAATCGCAATATTTTCGGCGGATGGATTTAAATCTTTAAATTCTTCTGTATCAAGATTTAAGTTTTTGTGGTCAAATTTATCTAAGACCGCTGTCTTGATTAAATCACTCAAGATTTTCATGTCCATTACGTAGCCTGTTTCTGGATCAATCTCACCAGTTACTTGCACAATTAAATCATAGTTGTGTCCGTGATAATTGTAATTATTGCATTTTCCATAGACACGCTCATTCTTCTCATCCGACCAATTCGGATTGTTGAGACGGTGGGCAGCATTAAAATGCTCTTTCCTAAACACCGCTACTTTTTTTGGAATCATTCCTTTTGTTCTTAAATTTTATTGAAAATGATGGTTCATATTAACGGATAGCTGTACCGTATTGATAGAACTGAGACAAATACTTCGGGGATTTAGTCTCTTAGTTTAAAAGCCGTCTGAAAGGTTGTCAGCAACACTATTAAACTAAATCAGCGATTTGTTATTTAAATATTACAACTGAATACTACTTTAAATTGTTTAATATTTTTTACAATATGTTAAACAAAGTGAATATTTTAATCAATTCTCTAAAAAACACCCTTGAAACAAGAGTAGTTCAGAAAAGTCTTGTAACTTAACGTAAAATTAATTTACCTTCAAGCACAACTAAGCATGCAACGTAGAGATTTTATTCATAAAACGGCTTTAGTAAGTTCTTCAGCCATCATTTTACCAAATATTGTCTTTGGTAAACAAAAAGAGGACAAAAAAGTTCGATTGGGTTTTATTGGCGTTGGACTTAGAGGACGTAATCACCTGGAACAAGCCCTTTTTCGAGATGATGTAGAGGTGAATGCTATATGCGATATTGATGATAATTCAATTAATGAGTCTTTAACGTTAATAAAAGCCAAGGGCAAAAAAGTGCCTGCCATTTATAAAAATGGTGACCATGATTTTGAAAATATGGTAAAACGGGATGATTTAGACGGAATTGTTATCGCTACGCCTTGGGAGTGGCACGTTCCGATGGCACTCGTTTCGATGAAAGCAGGTAAATATACTGCCATTGAAGTTTCAGCAACTGTGAAACTTCAAGAATCTTGGGATTTAGTGAATATGTACGAAAAGACGGGTTCTCACTGCATGATATTAGAAAATGTTTGTTATCGTCG
>JANXRS010000112.1 GCA_025356745.1 Arcicella sp. | reverse complement strand
ATAAACATTAAGTTACATAATTGTAAAAGTATAATTACATATTAAAAAAATCCATTAAAACAAAACATTTACCATTATGAACACATTCAACATCCTCTTGAATGGTAATCTCCAAGCAGGTGATTACATTGGATTCACATTTTTCACGGGCTATATGTCTATGTTAGCAGCATCCATCTTTTTCTTTGTTGAAAGAGGTCAAGTTTCAGACAAGTGGAAAACGTCATTAACTATTTCTGCGTTAATTACCTTTATCGCAGCCGTTCACTATTTTTACATGAGAGGTGTATGGTTAGAGACTGGTACATCGCCAACCCAATTCCGTTACATTGACTGGACATTAACTGTGCCTCTGATGTGCGTTGAGTATTTCTTAATTTTGAAGCCAGCAGGTGCGAAAAGTGGAATGCTAGTACGTTTATTAGCAGGTTCAATTCTTATGTTAGTTGCAGGTTACATAGGAGAAGCAGTTACTCCCGAAAGTAATGTTTTGTGGGGTATTATTTCAACACTTGGTTGGGCAGTTATCATCTATGAAATTTACGTGGGTGAGGCTTCAAAATTAGCGGCTTCTTCTGGAAATGCAGCGGTAATAGAAGGTTACAAGGTGATGAGATGGTTTACGTTAGTAGGTTGGGCAATTTATCCAATTGGATATTGTATGTTGCCAGGAAATATCCTTCACGGATTAGTAGCTGGTGCGGATTTTACGAGAAGTTCACCAGTTGATTTGGCTTACAACATTGCTGATGCTATCAACAAAATTGGATTTGGCTTAGTTGTTTACACTATTGCCAAAAGTGCAACTGCTGCTGAACAAACAAAAATTGCTTAGTCTGAATTGCTAACCACAAGTAAAATTTAAGTAAATAGTAAAGGCAGGGAATCGAACTCCCTGCCTTTTTCTATTGAACATAATTCGTAACATCCTCGAAAGAATTGTGAACTGCGTTACTAACGTATAGTCTTTAAAAATCGTTTCCGTCTTCGTCATTTATTTCTTGAACAACTTTCATCAGTACGATAAATACTACGACGCTGATAAGCATAAACACCAAATATTTGCCACTAAAAAGCAATTCCAAACGATTACCAGCATTATCAAATATGACAAAGATGCAGAATATAAAGTAAAAAATACTTAGTAAAATAGTTATTATTTTCGTTTTCATTGAGTAATTGTTTAAGAATTTATATTACCGAAACAAAGTCTATTGCTTAAAGTTTTGGCTTCAAAAAAATAGCCTTCAAGTAATTAAACTTGAAGGCTTATAAACACTTATACTTAAAGATTAAAACCCTAATCCAACGGCAAAAGCACGAACTGAGCTTGGTAAATCTGCTAATTTAGTTGCCATTCCCGAAGTTAAATTAATTGTATAAAGAGCTGATTTATCGCCGACTTTTAAAGCCGCATATCCTACGCCACTTCTACTAGTAATATCAAATCCACTCACCGCTTCAACATTGATTCCCAAAGCTCCAATTTCCACTTGCGTTCCGTTGTTTGGCGGATCTTGGCGGGCTAATTTATCCGTTATATTATCAATATTAAATAAAACCGTAGTGGTTGCCCCTGCAAAATTATTGGTGTAAGCCGAGGCAGTAACGCTTGGTGTTCCAGGATTCAAAGCACCATCAACTGCTGCAACTAAGCCTGTCTCTGGATGTAAACGAAGATTTTGACCTGTATTACTGATACAACGAATTCTATCAACGGTGGGATTAAAATCAAAGCCAAATGATGTTCCTGACAGTAAAGTTGTCAATGGAGCTGTGCCAATTGCTGTGGCTGCTCCCGATGAAGTATTTAATACGTATAAACGACTCGAACTTCCTAAAGCATACAATTGTCCCGTAGCTGGACGCATATCAATTCCTAAAATATTTTCACCCGTTTGTAAACCTGTGATTACTTTACTAACGGGTGTTCCAATGTTCATGAAATTGAAAATCAATAAATTATTGGTTTCGTCAATCGCATAAGCAACGGGAGAAGTAGGAATAGCTAAACCTGTAATATTACCAGTAGGCAAATTCCCTAATTTAGTAGATTTTCCTGTCATTAAATCAATTCTATGTAATTCCCATTTACTTGCAACCATCATCGCAGCAAGAGCAATATCTCCCGTAGGATTAATATCAAAACCCGCCGACATGGTTATATCTGTACCCAAAGCACCTACTTCAACTATGGTTCCATTATTTGGGGGGTCTTGCTTATAAAGTTTATCCGTCTGAGAATCAATGTCATATAAGACTGTTGTGGTTGAACCTGCAGTATTGTTAGTGTAAGCAACAGATTCTATTTTAGGACTCGTTACGCCATTAATAGCCATATCAGTAGCGGCAACTGCACCAGTTTCTGGATGTAAACGTAAATTTTGTCCTGTATTCGTTACTAATCTTATTCTATCAACGGTTGGATTAAAATCAAAACCCGTTGCCGTTCCGCTTATAGTTGGATTAAGAGCTGTTGTGCCAATTACTCTAGCTACACCCGTTTCTTGATTAATAATATAGATTCGACTTTGCGAACTTACTCCGTATAATTCACCCGTTGCAGGGCGAAAATCAATGGCTGTTAAAGCATCGCTGGCAATCAAACCCGTTATTAAAGTTGTAGCTATAGCGGTTTCAGAACTCATTGCATTGATTTTGAGTAATTGATTACCATTTGACAATGCAAAAAATGTAACGTCAGGTTTAATAATACTGACTATTTCCTCTTTGAGTTTACATGAAATCGTTGTGAAACCTAGTAATAAGGCTGAAGTTGCAATCAGCACTTTTGTCTTTAAAGTTTGCATGATATTTCAATAAGATTTAAAATTAAAATTTTGCTTTATATACGATTATAAAACTTGATTGGTTTTGTAACCCTATAATTTCTTCTTAAAAAATACTATACTACCATTTATTTAGTTTATAAAACAGGTTCAACGCATTTAAAAGTACAATAAAACTGCTTGGAAAAATACAAATTGAGCTTATTTTGGATAATGAAAAAAGATTCAATTTAAGATAAAACCTAAAAATGAAGTATTTATGTTAACATAAACCTAAAAC
>JANXRS010000100.1 GCA_025356745.1 Arcicella sp. | reverse complement strand
CTGGTTTTAGGTTTATGTTAACATAAATACTTCATTTTTAGGTTTTATCTTAAATTGAATCTTTTTTCATTATCCAAAATAAGCTCAATTTGTATTTTTCCAAGCAGTTTTATTGTACTTTTAAATGCGTTGAACCTGTATAGAATGCTGATTGTGGGCGAATATCAGAAACGCACAACCAGTTATCTTTACCTTTGCCTTTGTGCATATTTTCAGTATCTTGATAAAGCAAATGAAGAGCATTGTCAATGGCATAATTGAATAATTCAGCAGTATAATCATGCGTTAATTTTTGCGTTTCCATTAATCCTGTGGCAAATTCAGCTAACATCCGTTTATGTTCTTTCTGCCAATTTTCTGACGCAAGTAATAACTTCCCTTTCTGTTCAAGAGTTTCTTGAATTAAGTCACGATTCTTTTGTGCTAAATCTTCCAATTCGTTTTTGCAAGAATCTCGCTCGCTTTGAAGATTAATAATTGCCTGTGTATCGTGGCTTGATTCCCTAAGCAAAACTACTTTTTCTTTCAAATCACGATTTTCTTCATTCAATTTTCCGACTTCAATTAAATAATATTCAACTTCTTTATAATGTGAATTAACCTGTTTTTCACTCTCTAAAAGGCTATTATCAAATTCCTGTTTGATTAGATTCCTTTCGAGAGTCATTTTATTAAGGTCGGCAATGTGGTTATCCACTTCAAAAACCCTTTTAAAATTCTTACAGATATAAGCCGTAAGTTCACGCTGACTAACAAAAGAAGTCGTTAAATAATAATCCTTAATTTCCTGCAAGGAACTTGGATAACAACTAATAACTGCACTTGCTACTTCTCCATCTATTTTTTTCACTACGATTGGTTTAAGATTCGCTACGACTGGCTCAACATTCGCTACGGATTGTAATTCATTCGCTACGACTGGTTCAGCATTCGCTACGGATTGCAAACCATTCGCTACGATTAGTTCAGCATCCGCTACGGATTGTAAATCATTCGCTACGATTGGAATTGTATTCGTTATGACTTTGCTATCAGTCGTTACAGAATTACTTAGATTCTTAGCAAATTCATCAAACCTTAGCGTTTTTTTCAGCATTGGATGAGGATAATAATTATCTAATTCATCATCTTCAACAAAATCGGTGGGGTCTGGTAATTCAGACATTGCAATAGGAGGTCTAATTGCCTTCTGGTCGTCTAATTTGGGCATTTCTTCAATTAATCCTTCGGAGATATTCATAAAAAGGGCTGTTACGTGCTGTTATGATTGATTTGAACACAAAACTATATATTTTACATTATAATAAAAAACATTTTGCATTATAATTGTAAAAATGTACTTTTGTATTAGATATGGACGGGTTATTCATATTGATACTTTATTTTTTTGGTTTATCAGTTATTTCTAAAAAAACGCTCAATTTGGGCGTTTTTTTTTGTGCCTAAAATTTCCAATTTATTCTAATTTTCTCTTCTCTTCCAAGTCTCAAAATTTTGTTACTTTTGTTACCTTTGTTTAACTAACTGTAAATCAGTCAGTTAAAACCGATATTTTGGTAACAAAAAAAGTTACAAAATTAAAAATTCTGTAACCTTCTAATTTATCAAATTTGCTCACCTTTTTTTGTTACCAAGTTTATGATTTTGTTACCGTTTTTGTTACCAAGTTCTTTTTTGTAACTATTTGATTTTTAGTTAGTTATAATAAAAAGTTACAAAAGTAACAAAAGTAACAAAATAAAAAACAAATATTTTTTGAAAAAAGGTAACGGTTGTCAATATACGTTAATGAAAAAAGTTTTATGCCAAGACTAAAAAAGCCCCGTACTGATTTAGTACGAGGCTCTGGCAATCGGCAAATATATTAATAACCTAATAACTCAACTGTAAAAACCCCAATGTCAATCAGGACTCCTGCCCGTTGCAATTCTTCTCCAAATCCATTCTCATAAAGCGTTTTCAATTTATCCTCAAGAATGTCGTAATTTATGGTTTTTGCTTCCATTTGAGATATATCTTGATTAACTACTTCAAGCCATGAAACAATTTCTTTATTATCTTCTGGAGAATTAATCCCATCACTATCTCTTTTAGGTTCTCCAAATTGCCCTTTAAATCTTCAATAACATCTGCTAACGCCTCTGAACTTTTTGGGTTTACTGCTTGCATCTCATCTTGGAGGTCATATAATTGAGACAAATAATTGCTTTGTGTCAATTGGCTACGCTTTGGTTGATTTTTGCTAAAATGCTTTCCACCCTTTAAAAAACTCCACCAAAAATAACTTTCTCCTTTTTCGATAAAAACTTTGTCGTTTTCATCTTTTGGGATTGTCCTGTCTATTTTAGACAATGTTTGTACTTCACGTTTCCCTGTCTTGCTTACGTACTGAACGCTTTTACCTTTTTCGTAAATCGTTTTTTGTGCTACTTTTACAAATGTTGCCTTTGCCATGATTGTAATTTTAATTGTTTGATTATTAGTAACTTAACTCTTTTGAATATGTGTCATTATTGACATTTTCGGATAATACTTTCCATACGCCAAATGGGTCATAAGTCTCCGCTTTTGCCAATGGAGCAAGGTCTGGAATCTCCTTGTCAATTTCGGTAAGCATCGAATATTCACATGATTCTGCATTTCTAACGGCAAAGAATCTCGCTTCGTTGGTAGTTCTTCCAACACCTGTAAATTTGCCAAATGCCGTATTTATTCCTGCATGGGTTAGAACAACTCCTTCCGTTACCTGTGTCGAAATCGAATAAAAACTAATATTTGACTTATGCACCTTCTGATGGCGTTCGGCAAACCTTGTGATAACTTTTGATGGGTCTGCATTGAACTGAAGCAATCTTAGACAATTAAATTTTTGATTATCGTCCAACTCATGAAAGAGTTGGACGATGTGTTTTTCTTGTGTATTCATTTTATTTTATTGCATTTAACATGATAAAAAATAATGGGTGTGTTTCGATATTCTCAACACGGAATTTATACATAGTACGAATCAACTCTTGGGCTTTTGCCTCTGGATAGCCTGTGTCTAATCGTGCAATCCAATCATTTATTTGGCTAACAATTAATGGCTTAATTGCTATAATCTCAACGCTCTGGAGAATGTCAGGCGGTCTATCTTTTTGTTTGTGAACCATTCGGCAGACAAACTGCTTTCCTACGTAATACTTATCTGGATTCTCAAGTCTTATGGTCGTGAAATTATTGTTCCAAAGTTTTGAGTTCCAATTGTAAGTAAAATCAAGGTAGGGGAGAGGTTGGTTGTTCATGGTTGTTCATTCTTTTATAATTACTTTAATTCTTCATCATCTAATCTTTGGATTATACTCCTAAAAATATCATCAGGTAATATTTCTCTTGCAATTTCAGAAAAACGGCTTTCTCTTCTATTGTGCCTGTCTCTCTTTGAGATAGACATTTTTGTTTGAATTTGCTGTGAGAGTACGCCCAAATCTTTTTTTGCATTCCTTATATTTGAATAATTTTTAGCATTAGAAATAACCGAAGGTTTTAAGCTACTATTAATAATAGTATTTAATCGTGATATTTCTTTATCAATTGCAACTTTCCAGTTTAACAAAATATGATAATCATTTTGATTCATAATATCTGATTCAGAAATACCTAATTTGTCCGACCTTAATTCATCTCTGACATAATTGTCTTTATCCTCTAAAAACCTGTCCATTTGATTTTTAGGGATAAAATTGTCTAATCTTATATTGTGAGTAAAACCAAACATATCAGAACCATCTTTATTTTCATTAATAACAATCCTTATTACAGACTTCCCTGTTTTAGCACTTTTACTGATAAAGTCTTCTGGAATTGCTAAAAATGGGTCGAGCAAAACATTTCCCGTAAAACGGACTTTTCCTCTGGTTAAACTCTTTCTAAGATTTCCCAAATAAAAATTTTCGGGAAGTTGTTCTTGCTGTTGAATTTTTAAATCACTATTTTCTTTTCCTGTCATTTGGTTTTTTCTTGGTTATAATATTGAACTTTATGATTTTCACTACAAAATTTTTGTTGTTTGCCTATAAGTTTCATTTCACAAAACAAACATCGTTTACCGTCTATTTCCTGTTCAAAGGCGGTTTCTACACTTTCTATTTCCTGCAAAAACTTAAATCGTAAAAAATCAAGTAGATGAATCCCTTTCCTGTCACACTCGTTTCTTAGTGAGCCTACGATTATGGCATTTTGTTGTCGGAACGTACTTTCATTAATTAGCCGTTGATAGATTGGCTCAATGGATTGCAACTCTCTGTTGCTAAATTCTGGGTTATTCATTTTGCCTGTCTTTTAGCTAAAACCTGTTCTATTTGCTTTTCAATGAGTTCTGGACGTTCTAATAAATATGCACTATCTACATTAAGTTTTCTCCTAAGCGTGTGCATCACCGACTTCCTTAGCATCTTGTCTGCATTGTTTTCTCTGTACTCTTTCTGTTTACTTGAAACCTCTTCTTTTTTATCATTCCACCTATCTTTGCTTTTTTGCTTATGATAGTCGCTATCTTTTTCATACGTACATTTTTTACAGGTGTTGTCGTAATATTCACCGTTCAATCTAAATTCAGTCAAATTCTTTTCGGCTAAACACTCATTGCAACTCTTCATTTTTTTGATACTTTTATGGTTAAAAAAATTCCTCCAATCAAGGAGGACAATCCAAATATTACGGCAATTAGGTCAGCTGTCATAATTTAATTATATCTCTTTTTAAGAGTTCAAAAAAGCAATCAATGGTAGCCTGTACATCATTATTAGCATCGTGGGCATTGTCAAAATCTTTGCCAAATAACTTAACGTGGAGTTCTGATAATTTTGGAAACTTATAATCTTTAAAGTAATTATTCCAAATCCCTACGAACTCCTTAGATTCCTGCATGGTGCAACATTTCTTCACGGATTGAATATCCATGAAGTCCATTGCTAAGTCTAATCGGTAATATTCACCTCCCAAAATCATCATATCAAAATCTACATTGTGGCAAACAATAAGGTCTGCACCTGTGCAATCTCGACTAAAATTTGAAAGAACGAGGTATAAATAATGTCCTTCTAACATTGCTCTTTCTGTGCTTATTCCGTGAATGTTGGAGGCTTTAACGGGAATCTCATAACCTTCTGGTTTGATGATTTTATTAATCTTCGCAACTCTTAATGAAGATAAGTCGTGGTCAAATTCGTGGACTTGATACGCTAACTGCACCATTCTGGGGATTCGCTTAAAGTCCTGCGGTTGGAGATTGTAGCTGTCAGGCAATCCTGTGTTTTCTGTGTCAAAAAATACTATTTTCTTATTCATTGGTTTTGTTGTTTTTAACAAGGTTAATCTTCTCCTCGTGTTGTTTAATATTAAATTCGATGTTTTCTCTACTATCCAAATATGAAAGATTTGGTGTTGAAAAATTAGTTTCAAGTAATTTCTTTTTAAGTGTTACTACTTCATTTTCATACCATGATAAATGTTTTCTGTAATAGCCAATTAGCATATCTTCCGATGTTTTTACCCAATAAACATCTTCATCAGGTTTAAATTTAATTTGTCGGCATTGGTCTGAAAACACTAAAATAATGCGTCCCTCTGTGGGGTGAACTAAGTCCAACACTTTGCTCACCCACCGTTCCTTCCGTTTGCCAATAATGATAAACCAATCGTCTCTTTTTAGGTCTTTGGCTTTGATGGTTGCGTATTTTGGTTTCATTTTATTTATTTGGTTTAAAACACCTCTACGGCTTCTGGATTGTTGAAAATCTCTTTTTGTACTACTACTGGAGTAATCTCCGCTACATTGGTATTCCCTGTACTTTCTGGCTCAACTTCAATGTCTGAATTACGATGAACGTTTTTCATAAATTCGTTCTTGTCTAAGTAATCCCGTTGTTCTGCTTGGGTTAGCCAATCCTCAAAATGGAGTTCAAAAGGTCGCCCTCCATCTACTTTAAAAGTTATTTCGTCTCTATTAAAAGTATTAAATCCAATTGGTTGCTTGCACTTCATCACAGTTGGAACAGGCTCTAATCTTTTCGTCCTTTTAAGGTAGTTTTTTAAATAATTTTTATCCACCTTATACTTTGCCGTTTTATTAATTTGTTCCACCATAAAATTCAAAGTCAAATACATTGGAGAAAATTTAAAATCAAGAAACGTCTCTTTTATGTAAGATTCAATTTCTTTCTCCGCACTATATTTAGTTTCATTTACGAGAGAATAAAAAGCCTCCGTTTTATAGTGTTCCTCATCAAACCAAGTTCTTGATATTTTCTTATGAAAAACAGTCCTGTTTTGCAAATAGTACAATAAAGCCGACAGCTCTGGAATTAAAAAGTCGTCTAAAATATTTGCTTTTTGGTTGGCTTTATCAAATGGAAATACTTTCATTATGTACCACCTTGATTCTTCGGTTTGCACACGCATAAAGTCTTCTCTATTTGTGCAAAAAACAAATTTTGCAAAAAAATCAACCTTTTTCCGTTCTTGCCCTTTTAGGTGTAATAACACCTTTTTCGCAGTTACAAATTGCTTTAACTTCTCCTTCTCGACCTCCTTATCAACCATTGCTTCGTCTAATCCAATAAAAGTTTTTGTTGCAAAATGCCCGTTGAATCCTGCTGAAAATTCTTCGTTACTAAGAATAATACCATTGTCTTCAAGCAATGCTTCAATAACTTGCATAAAAGTAGTTTTACCCGTTCCGTTTTCTCTCGAAAGAAGACAAGGTACTGGCAGTTTTTGCAAAGGATTTTGAATCATTATTGTCATCCAATCAATCATTATTGCAAAGGGACAACCAATGATAAAATTTTCATCCCAAATGTTGTTTTCATCAAAAACAATTGTGCTTTCGCCTCTAAATAAGTGCTTAAAAAACTTAACAGTTTCCACCAATTTTCCCAAAACAGCAACCGTTTTTATTGGCATATACATATTAAATGACTTTCCAATTACAGGCTCAAAATTTCCCATGTTATTGGGTACTACACAAAAAGAATCATATCGTTCAACTTCATCTAAAAAATTAGGATATGCCTTATATTCATCCTTTACAAACTTTTGACTAATAATATCCCAACTCATTGATATAGACTTTTTTGCATCAGTAGTCTCTACTTTTTTATACAATTTATCATGTATAAAAATATATTTTTTAGATTCATCATGCTTTATCTTAATCAGATTGTCGTTAATCAGTTGATACCTAATTCCCTTAAAATTGAACTCCTTAATACCAATAGATTCTCCATAAAACTTGTAAAAATCATTGACATTACTAAGTCCAAAAAAGGACGGCATCTTCTTCTCTTCTCCGTGAGAAATCACATGGTATTGAAAGTAGCGACCGCCAAAGGTTAGTTCTGTAAGTTCTGCACAAACAGCCTTCAAATGTTCTTCTCGTTTTCTTATTGCCTTCGCCTGTCTTTCCTTTTCAATAGGAGAAGCCGTTTCTGGCAAGTCTTCGGTCTGGTACAAATTCAAAAGGTCGTCCACGCCTTTTGCATTTTCTTCTAAGTTTTTCGCTCGTAAATAAGAGCAATAAACATATTCAAGGGCAAACCTTTCTGAATTGATAAATTCAGTCATGGCATTTCTCAAGTCTGCAACATTGCGAAAAAAAAGATTCGGACGTTCAGCCAAGTTTTTTTTCTCATCGTAGGTTATGGTCAATGTGTCTGCATCGGTCTGCAAAACCACTTTCTTTACCTTGCATTTCCAGATTAATTCTTTCAAATCATCATGCAGGGAGGGACTTCCTTTTCCTTGTCGCCAACCTGTAAAACCCATTAACCCAACTGCATAAAAACCCGCAACACACATTCGAGATGCTTTCTTTTCTCCTTCAATCAAATAGAGCGTATCAATCACGGTTTCGTTTTGAAAAGCTAAAACGATTTTCTTATTAAAAAATGGAATTACACCCGAACCTGACGGTTGATTATACTTTCTTGCCTTCCCTTCATCGTCTTTCGTAGGAACTTCGAGACGAATACGAAAAAACCAATTCTCTTTACCGTCCTCCTTTTGCTTTTCTGGAGCATCTTTCTTTTTCGGATTTACATAAGGCTTTTTGAAATAAGTATAAACACCTCCATAAAGGTCTGGATATTGGATTTTCATATCTGACGAAAGAACTTTATCCGTCATTTTGCCCTTACTATCCTTTTCAAAAATCTTATTGGTTTCAGAATAAATAAGTAAATCCGTTTTCCATTCCTCACCTTCTACCTTTAAAACTTCAATTTTATTATCCTCTTCTGTCAGTCCTGTTTCCTTGAATTGTCGCTGAAAAAATGTTAGGGCTTCACTCATTTCTTATGCCCTATTTTTTCACTAAGCAAACGTTTCTCTGTCCTTTCCAAAATGTCTAATTTTAGAAAGGTGTAATTATTGGTCTTTTTCACTTCTGGACGGATTAAACTTTTACTGATTCGGACGATTGAAGCATTTTACAAAAGTCAAAAATTGCGTGTGCAATATCTTCTTTTGATACATTTTTACGGTCGTTCTTCCCGTAAAAACTTGACAAGTTGAGCATTTTGTAAAGCAATTCTTCTTGTTTGCAAGTGCTTAAACAAAAGGCTTGAGCAAGGTGAGAATCAAGCCTTAGATTGCTTGATAGGATAAGAACATTGTTCCCACTTTTTTTAAATTGCTCTGGAAATTGATTAGCTAACTCATTTGTGATGAAACTCCCTAAGAAATTGGTGCGACCCAATTGGGGGGTTGAGATTAAATGCTCTGCAAAAGCAGTAAGCATTTCAGTTTTGGGATTTCGATTCATTTTATTTTTTGATGGTTTTACGATTATTAACTTCACTTTGAATATCTTTTAACATTCCTCTTAGGAGTTGCTGATGTCCTGCATTTTTATAGTTGCGTTGCATAGCACTTTCAACATCTGCCAAATTTTGTGTTAGTTGTTCTTCTGACATTCCTCTTAAATTTGGATTTGAGGTCGCTTCGGTAAGATGATTTTTAATATTTTTCACTAAGTCCGTTGTCTGTCTTCTAACAAAATGAGAACTTGAATGCAATCCTTCTTCAATGTTTACCAGACTTTCCATTATCCATGTTGTTAAAATTTGTTTCATCATCTGATTTAAAAATTTGACTTAGGGCAATTACATAGATTGCCAAATACACAATTTGCATCATCGGGTTATGCCTTTTAAGACTGTACAATCATTACCATTAATTAAAATCTTATTTTTTTTATTGATTTCTGAAACTGGCAGATATTGCCCGTTATAAGGCACAACGGAAATTGTTTGCTCAAGCAAATGGCGATAAGCAGGAAAAGACACTTGGATAATTTGTACGGTTTTCATTTTATTTGGATTTTAAGTATTTGAATTGAGTATTAATGACGTTTTTTAAGTCCTATTTTTGAAAGAAAAGGCATTGTTTGTTGTAAAATAGGGTCTTTTGAAAATTGCGTATAATCCATTTTAAGGTATTCTATACACCATGCGATAAATCCTCCATCACATCTTGAAAGTATAAATTTAGGCTGTATATACCGTCTAAACTTTTCATATTCAGCACCTTTTAAAGCACCTTTATCGTCCCTTAATTTTGTTTTAAAGGCTTTTAGGTCTTCTGAAGGTGCTTTATTCATTGCAACGACAATTGGATTTTCGACCGCTTGATAAATTTTGTGATTTTTTAGCATAACATTGAAATGAAAGTGTTATTTTTAACAGTTAATTGTTGTATATGACAAATGTTCGTCAGATTTAACGGTAGGACAAAACTATACATATAACATTATAATTCAAAAAATTTAACTAAAATTTTTACTAAATAAAAACATGATACACTCTAACGTTGGGCATTATTTAAAACAACTCGTTGTAAATCAAGGCTTTACAATTAAACAATTTTCAAAAATTTACGGGACTACGGAAGGGTATATGGGCGATATATTTGAAAAGGAGGATGTTAGTACATCGGTCATTCGGAAAATGCAGGAAAAGTTAGATACAACCTTTTCGCTAACGAGTGAATTAGATTACACGCTTAGCCCAGATTATATTAGAGAAGAAAAAACAGCTTATGATTCGATAAAATCAGGAAGACCTATTGCATTTAAAATCAAGGATATAGACAGAAAAGACTTGAATAATTGTCAAAAAGAAATAATGGCATTAAAAGAACAATTGCGTTTGAAAGATGAGATAATTGCAGGAAAAGATGAATTGATTTTACTTTTAAAAACATCTAAAAATTGATAGAAATGCCAGCCAAAAAATCTGATAGAAATGATAGAAATGCTATATTGAGTGTAATTTCCTTAGTGTCAGAGGGTTGTGAGAGTGAGGTATCAATTCCCTCGCTCTCTACTAAACCCCTTACAAATAATATTGTAAGGGGTTTTTTGTTGGAAGTCAGAAATGATGTCAGAAAACACATACGATACCCCTAAATTTCCTTTCAAAAATACCTGTGAATCCAACGCCTAATTACAAACTTGCTGAAAACTTCCCAATACAAGGAAGCCTTCGCTTAAATCAAAGGCCTCCTTATTTATTCAGATTTTTTATAAACTCATTGCATTCACAACCTTCATCGTCTCCACGCTCACGGTGCAAACCCTTTGCAATAAATCAATTACTTGCTCTTTATAATCAGCAAATCGGTAGGTATTAAATTTTTCTAAAATCGTTGGGTCAGACGGTTTTGATTCTTTGTATTGGTCAAGTACCCATTCCAAAGCTGACCGATTGTCCAATTTATATTCCCAAGCCTCGGCAGGAATACCTTTCATAATGGTTTTTTCGTCTAATTCAATCGTACCGTTGATTTTATCGGCTTTTAGTTTGGTTTTTGGAATTAATGCCTTTTTGATTTCTCTTTCACTCATGGCATGACTCGAAGTCATGCCATGAGTATTTTGAAAAATCAACGATTGTTCTACTTTTTTGGCAGGTTCGCCCACCCATGCCCGATGTTCAATCGTTAAACCGAACGGATTTACTTTTTCATAATCAAGGTGTAAATCCATCAGCGTTCTTCCCCACGATGCCCATTGTTCAAAATTATCATAAAAAGGTATTCTTGGAAAATCTCTTTTTAGATTCTGCTCGTATTTTTTGCGGTAAACGGGGTTGTGTAATACTGCGTAAACGTAGTGAAAAATTGCTTCTTTGGTAATATTTGAAATTTGCGTGGGGGGTAAGTTGCTTATTATCAGATAGTTGTAAGTATTTATTCTTAAATTGCTCTAATCCCCATTTTGTAATGTTTTCAAATCGTTCACCTGTTTTTTTATCAAAACGAAATAAAGGAACACATTGAGATTTTTCTACAAAATGTCTTTCCGAAAGATTTTTTACAGCTAAAACTTGGAAAGGTTGATTAGACGATGTACCCGTAAAGGCAATTGTTCTATTAAAATTGTCATGTTTTTTACCTACTATTTCAAAGTGCAAATCACTTAAAATGTAGTTAATTGATGTATCTGCAAAATGAAATAAATTAGTAAAAGGTCGAAAATGTGTTTTTATAATGTTACCGTCGTCAAACGAAACTTTTTTCTTTCGTTCAAACAAATTATTTAAATCTCTATTCCACTTAATAGTTTCATTTTTGACTTTTTTGTCTACGCTTTCATTGTATTTTTCAATAAAATAATCAACTTTATTTTTAAGTGATTTATCTGAAAAATCAAATAACCATTCATCTCTACCAGATTCTACTCCTGATGTAAATTTTTGAAAAAAAGCTTTCCCCTCTTTATCTTTTCCAGCTTTTACTTCTTTATCAATCAATGGTAAAAGTTCATCAAAATCATTATCAGTTTGGTTAATCCAGTTGTTTTTAGCATCAGGTATGATATTTTCAAACTCAATATTTTTTAGAGGATTATTTCTAATCCATTCCAATTTTTCAGTTCGTGGCATAGAATCTTCTAAATAGGCATAATTAATTTTGCATTTTTCGTTTTCATTTATTTTTCCTTTTACTAAAAACATAATTGCTACTCCTGTCTGAATTCCAAAAACATTATGTCCCGTACCTGAAATTTTAGGATTAGCTCTCACATCAGAATTTGTATCTAAAATATAACAATCCACAAACTCTTTTTTGATAGTATTTCTAAAACCATCAAAAGTTCGACTATCAATGAAACTTCGATTTGTAATGAAAGCAATAATACCGTTTTCTTGTAATCTATCCATTGCCCACCTAAAAAACCTCACATACATGTCATATAATACGATTTGATTCTGAGCCGTTCCTTCTTTTACATACGTTTCCTTAATTCGTTTATCAATTTCGGTATATGCTTTATTGGCATTTTGGTAATTGTAATTCTCTTGTTTAGCGTTGTAAGGCGGATTTCCAATAATTACACTTATTTTTTTGGCATTTTGCCTTTTTATTCGTTCTGCATTTTCGGGGCTAAAATTAAATGAAAGCCCAATTTGCTTTGCCTTATCTCTTCTATTTTGCAAAGAATCAGTATTATCCAAAGTATCCACAAAGCAAATATTTGAAAACGGTTGATAATCGCCCATGCGTTGGCGGTAGGTATATTCAATGTTTAGGTTGGCAATGTAGTAGGGCAAAATCGCAATTTCGTTGGCGTGGAGTTCATGGAGGAACTTATGTTGCAAACTTTGCTTGGGTAAATATTCAATTAAATCAGTAATATACGTTCCCGTTCCCGTGGCAGGGTCGAGGATTTCCACATTTTTGGAAGCAAGGGTTTTGCCAAAATGTTTTTCCAGTAAATAATCCGTTCCTTCAATCATAAACTTGATAATTTGGGAAGGTGTATAGACAATTCCTAAGCGGTCTGCCCCTTTTGGATTATAGGCTTTATAGAAATTTTCGTAAATTATTTTCAAAAAAGTCTGTTTTTCATGGTGGTCGGCAATGGGTGAAGCTGCCGCTTTGATGGCATCGTAATAATGTTTGATGCTTTGGAGAGTATCGTATTTGGTTTTACCCGTAAAGAAAGTTTCCTCCATTTTATACAACTCTCGGGCAATGTTATTTTCACGGAGAAATTGAGCATCGGAGAAAATTGCCAAAAATATTTCTTCCGTCAAAATGTGCTGAATCAACATTTCATTCACATCTTGGATGGTAATATTTGGGTTGATTGATTCCTGACAAAGTGCTAAAAATGAACGGCGATTAGCCAGAAAAGTACCAGCTGAATTTGCTTCTTGTTCATCAATCATTTTTCGTAATACCTTGACAATCTGAGGAATATCTTGTTTAAAAAATTCAACAGCCTTATTAAATTCAGTTACCTGCTGAGGCTCAAAACTGATAAATTCATTGAGGATATTATCTAATTCTATGGGTTCACGCATCTTTGCAACTCTTCTTCTATTACCATCCTGATAAAGAATAATTTGCTTAGAATCCTCAAAAATTGTGTTTGTGAGCGGATAGCCTTTTCGTATTTTCTCTTCAATTTCGTATTCTAAATCGACATTGGCTTTACTTTCCCAATAGCCAAAATCTAAACGAAGAGCATTTTTTACGATACCATCGGGCGTAATGGTCTTGCCGTTTTTTAGACGAATATCTAATTCAGCAACAAGAATAAGATTTTTCTTTTCGCAATAATGATTGACCAGATTATAGAATTCATTGCGAATAGCTGTTTCTTTTTTTGAACCACCATATTGTTCAACTTTCTCTCTGCGGTTGTAATATTGGTTAATAAGCTGTAAAGACATAAAGGAGTAATTATTATTTGAAATGGAATTTACGGATTTTTATGGTTTTAAACAGTATAAATAGTAATTTAATGACTACCAAAGAAATGTAATCTAAGTGCTGGGACATATTTACTGATGGCATGACTTAACTCATAAATCATTGATACTAAACAAATTGTAATCAGTCATGCCATGAGTATTATGCTAACGTAACTTATCTAAGTACTTACTACTACTACATTGGTACTATTATACTATTTTTTAGTAAACCAGCATTTTTTTAAACATTAAATGTTAAGATGATTAGTAATAAATAGTATAATTTCTATCAAAAAATAATTTTTAAATCAAATATTCAATATTCATCATTAATTATTCGTTACTTGTAAAAAATTCCACTGTTTAAATCAAAAAAATTTTATGTTACAGTCTAAAGCCCATCAATGGACTCCTGAAAGAGCCAACGACTGGTATGTGCAACAACCACTATTAGTTGGAGCCAACTTTATTCCAAGCACTGCTATTAATCAACTTGAAATGTGGCAAGCCGAAACCTTTGACCCTGTTACTATCAACCGTGAATTAGGATGGGCAAAGGATTTAGGCATGAATATTATGCGTGTCTTCTTGCATAATATCCCTTACGAAAATGATAAGGAAGGATTTCTCAAAAGAATTGATGAATTTTTAACCATTTCCGACAAATACCAAATCAAAATTATGTTTGTTTTGTTTGATTCTTGTTGGAATGATGATCCCAAAGCAGGTGAACAAATGCCTCCAAAAGTGGGGATTCATAACTCTGGATGGGCAAGATGTCCTGGAACCAAGATGCTTTTTGATGCCAGAACGTGGCATAAATTAGAGGATTATACCAAAGGTATTATTAGTACTTTTGGCCATGACGAAAGGGTAGTTATCTGGGATATTTTTAATGAACCATCAAATTCAGGTTATATGGATTCTGTAATGCCCTTGTTGAAAAAAACTTTTGAATGGGCGAGAGAAGCGTATCCTTCTCAGCCAATTACTTCAGGGTGGTGGCACGACCATGAGACAAGTAATGAATTTATGCTAACGTGTTCAGATATCATCACTTTTCATAACTATTGTACATCTGAGAACTTAGAAAAATTAATTATAGAATTTCAAGAGCGATATAAACGACCTGTTATATGTACAGAATACATGGCTCGAAAGCATGAAAGTACGTTTGAAGCTTGTTTGCCCGTTTTTAAAAAGTACAAAGTTGGGGCAATTAATTGGGGTCTTGTTCAAGGGAAAACCAATACTATCTATGCTTGGGACGAGCCACTTCCCAGTGGTGAAGAATCAAAACTATGGTTTCATGATATTTTCAGACCCGACGGCTCAAGTTATAAACAAAGTGAAATTGAAGCTATAAAACTAGCTACCCAAAATAATTAGAATTGATAGAAAAATATAAATCCGTAGGTAATTACTTTAAAAGTAATAATCTACGGATTTATATTTTGTAAGAAAATCTGCTTGTACAACGGCTTATTTAGCGTAATTTTAAAAATAAATAAATACTTAAAACTATGTGGAAAGAAGAAGACAACAAACTAAAAAGAACTTTTGAGTTCAAAGATTTTTCGGAAGCCTTTGCTTTTATGACACGGGTAGGTTTATTAGCCGAAAAACAAAACCATCACCCTTGGTGGTCAAATGTGTATAATAAAGTCAATATTGAACTCAATACACATGATGCAGGGGATATTGTAACAGACAAAGATGTAAAATTAGCAGCGGCCATTGATAAATTAATATGAAACTCTATTTAGTACCAACGCCTATTGGCAATCTTGATGATATAACGTTAAGAGCAATAAAAATTCTCCAATCAGTTGATGCTATTTTGGCGGAAGACACTCGTAATTCGGGTGTTTTAATGAAGCACTTAGGGATTCAAAAACCGCTCTATGCTCACCACGCCCACAATGAGCATCATGGCACGATGGGAATAATTAAATTATTAAAAGAAGGTAAAGTCTTTGCATTAGTCTCAGATGCAGGAACTCCTGCTATTTCTGACCCTGGTTTTTTATTGGTTAGAGAATGTTTGAAACACGGTATAGAGGTGGAATGTTTGCCTGGAGCAACGGCTTTTGTTCCAGCCTTAGTTAATTCAGGACTACCAGCCGATAGATTTACTTTCGAAGGTTTTTTGCCCCATAAAAAAGGCAGACAAACTCGTTTGAAAAACTTGGTAGAAGAAGAACGAACCATGATTTTTTATGAATCGCCTCATCGTTTATTGAAAACGCTCGAACAATTAGCTGAATATTTAGGTTCAGAACGTCAGGTATGTGTGTCTCGTGAGTTAACAAAAATTTTTGAAGAAAATAGGAGAGGTACTGTATTGGAAATATTAACACATTATCAGCAAAATCCAAATACCATTAAAGGAGAAATTGTAATTATTGTTGCAGGTAAAGTTTAAAGTCCTTATTTTAGAGTTGTTAATCACACAAACTCATAACTGATTTATGAAAAACCTCAAATTTATACAAAAACTTCTTTTTTTAAGCTTTTTTTTGCTTCTGGTAAACGTATGTACAATCGCCCAAAAACTTTCTGGAAGTACCAAAGTTAGTCTTATCACCGTTGCTCCTGGTGATGAATTAAATGACTCATTCGGACACACACTCTTATGGATTTACGACTCTGCCACTGGAGTAGATAAAGCATATAATTTTGGTGGATACGATTATGATACTGAGAATTTCTATTGGAAATTTGTTAAAGGTCAATTACCCTATCAAATGTCCTATGCACCTTTAGATGCTTACAAGGAGTATTATCAAAAGTATAATAGAAAAATGACTGAGCAGGTCATGAGTTTGGCTCATGGACAAAAACAATTGCTCTACGATAATTTAGAGAAAACCTATAATAATCCGCAAACGAGAAATTATATGTATAAGTTTTATACTGATAATTGCTCAACTCGCATCCGTGATGCCCTGATGTTTGCTTGTTCAGACAGCGTACACCTGCAAGATATCCCTGCCATGAATGATAGTACCTATCGTGAATGGATGAATAAATGTTTGCTCCGAAAACACCACTATTGGGCTGCTGTGGGCATGAATGCTGGTTTAGGAACTCCTGCAGACGAGCGAGTGTTGCAGTTGAATGCTTGTTATATTCCAGAGAACTTAATGAGAAGTATGGCAGAAGCTCGACGAATGGCCGCACAGCATCATTTGTATTATTTTGTAAAAAGTACAAAAGATTTATACCCCGTGACAGTGGTTGATGATGAACCTTCTTTCTTGCATACTCCTCGTTTCTGGTTTACCATTCTTCTTTTTTTTACATTTTATAGAACTTTTAGACACTGGAAGAAGCGTCAAAAGGGATATTTATTTGATAAAATACTGTTTGGTTTAGTTGGAGTTTTGGGATGGGTTTTATTATTTTTATGGTTTGGGACAAATCATGGTGTAACAAATTATAACATGAATTTACTGTGGGCTTTTCCTTTTCACTTACCAATAATTTTTTGGTTATCTCAAAATAAAGCTGTGAGAGATTATTGGTATGGTTATTATTTTATTTTGATATCATTGATGGTTGCCATGGGACTTATTTTTGTGGCTCAATATTCATTTGATACCGTTCCATTGGTTTTAGCTTTATTGGTTCGAGCAATTTATCATGCAGCCTTTGAACGTGAACACCGTATGACACACAGCAAATTTCGCAAAATTATTAAAGGAAGAAGGCTCGAAGTTATTCATTTAGAACATGAACAAAGCTTAGAAGAATAATTTTAAGCAGAAAAGTTTAAAATCGTGTTGCTTCTGAATTAGTCGAAATAATGTTTTATTCGTTTCATCGGTATAAAACAAAAACGGTAGAACAAAAAACTTCTGTTCTACCGTTTCTTATAACAATATTGTAATTTTAAATCTCTCCAACCATCTCTTCTGGTTTCACCCAAGCATCAAATTCTTCTGCTGTTACATACCCTAAAGCAATTGCTGTTTCTTTTAATGTAGAACCATTCTTGTGAGCAGTTTGTGCAATTTCGGCAGATTTATAATAGCCAATTTTCGTATTTAAAGCCGTCACTAACATTAAAGAATTATTGACGTGTTTTTGAATATTTTCATGTAATGGTTGAATTCCTTCGGCACATTTATCATTAAAAGCCATACAAACGTCCCCAATT
The DNA here is from genome assembly GCA_025356745.1 of Arcicella sp. GTDB lineage: Bacteria > Bacteroidota > Bacteroidia > Cytophagales > Spirosomataceae > Arcicella. The sequence continues at coordinate 1,673 of JANXRS010000100.1, read as the reverse complement.
AAACGAGCTGAATGAAGGAAATTAAAAATCATTACGGGTTTAAATACATTCAATTCAAAATGACCCATTGAACCACCAATCCCAATCGTAACGTCATTACCCATCACCTGAGCCGATACCATCGTCATTGCTTCGCATTGCGTTGGATTTACTTTTCCAGGCATAATTGAGGAACCTGGCTCATTATCTGGGATATGAATTTCGCCAATTCCTGAACGTGGACCAGACGATAACATCCGAATATCATTTCCAATTTTCATCATGCTCACTGCAACTGTTTTCAAAGCTCCGTGGGTTTCCACGATAGCATCATGAGCAGCCAAAGCCTCAAATTTATTTTCTGCAGTGATAAAAGGTAAGCCTGTCAAATCAGCAATATGTTTTGCTACGTTCTCAGAATAGCCTTTTGGTGTATTAATTCCCGTTCCGACTGCCGTACCACCCAAAGCTAATTCTGATAAATGAGCAAGTGTATTATTGATAGCACGCAAACCATGGTCAAGCTGAGAAACGTATCCCGAAAATTCCTGTCCGAGCGTCAGAGGCGTTGCATCCATAAAGTGGGTACGCCCGATTTTGACTACATTTTTAAATTCTTTCGCTTTTGCATCTAACGTGTTTCTCAATTTCGTAATCCCTGGAATGGTTAGTTCCTTTAAGATTTTATAAGCTGCAATGTGCATTGCAGTTGGAAATGTATCGTTTGAAGACTGTGATTTATTAACATCATCGTTTGGATGAACGTACTTTACATCATCCATCAAATTACCTCCATTGATTACATGGGCTCTATAGGCAACCACTTCATTGCAATTCATGTTCGACTGTGTACCCGAACCCGTTTGCCATACAACCAATGGAAATTGGTCGTCTAATTTTCCATCTAAAATTTCATCACAAACTTGTCCAATAAGATTTTTTTTATCTTCTGGTAAAATGCCTGCCTCAAAATTGGTATTCGCAGCAGCTTTTTTCAAGTAAGCAAATGCCCGAATAATTTCTTTTGGCATTTTATTAATGTCCTGAGCAATCGGAAAATTCATGATTGAACGTTGGGTTTGAGCTCCCCAATAAACATTAGCAGGTACTTCCACCTTGCCCATTGTATCTTTTTCTATTCTGTATTCCATTATTTTTATGATTATTTAATGCTACAAAGGTAAAGATGAAACGTATTTAGAAGTAATTTTATGAACAATAAAGTTCTTGAATTCAAAACTGTGAATGTGCAGTGGAGATTTTATAAGTATTGCATACAACAAAAAAGGGTACAAACTTTAAAGTTCATACCCTTTCAATTCAACTTTTCAAAATACAATTATTATTATTCAAAAGTTGCATCTTTACAATAAAAAAATAATTGCACGCTTTATAAATTAATAACTATAAAAATGGTTAATGGTTAGGGTACAAATTTATGCAATATTTTTTGTATTTTACAAATTATTTTGCAGATATTTGCAAAATAATTTGTAACTATTTTTATAAATAATTGTATTCTATATAAATTAATAAAATGTTAAAAGAAGATCGGCAACAACTCATATTAGAAAAATTAAGGACTGATAAAAAAGTTACTCTTGTAGATTTAGGACAGATAATGAATGTTTCTTACGACTGTGTGCGTAGAGACATAATCGAATTAGAAGACCGTGGACTTTTGAAGAAAGTTC
>JANXRS010000075.1 GCA_025356745.1 Arcicella sp. | reverse complement strand
CCAGATTTCATCATCATTTTTGCTTCTGTAACTTCGTTAGTCATATAGCCAATAATACTTACATCGTTCATGTTCTTGATTTTTTCATAATCTTCCTGTTTCACCGTGAAGAGTAATTCATAGTCTTCGCCACCGTTCAAGGCTGCTGTCATTGGACTAAATTGTAGTTCAGTAGCCGTCAAATAAGTTTGGTCGTCAATTGGAATTTTATCTTCAAAAATAACCGCCCCAACGCCTGAATCCTTAGCAATATGCAACAATTCAGAAGCCAATCCGTCCGATACATCAATCATGGAAGTTGGCACAACGCCCAAATCACGAAGTTCATAAATTACGTCCATTCTCGCTCGTGGTTTCAATTGGCGTTCAATCACATAATCTTTATCCTTATCAATTTCAGGCTGCATATCAGGGTTGGCAAGGAAAACTTGTTTCTCTCTTTCTAATAATTGTAAACCCATCAAAGCGGCTCCCAAATCGCCCGAAACGCACACAATATCGTTTACTTTTGCGGTATTTCTGTAAACAATATTCTGTTTTTCAGCAAAGCCTAAAGCAGTAATTGAAATGACTAAACCCGACCGTGAAGCGGAGGTATCACCGCCCACTAAATCAATCTTATATTCGTCACAAGCAATTTTTATTCCATCGTATAATTCTGTAATTGCTTCCACCGAGATACGATTACTCAAACCAATGCTCACCGTAATTTGCTTTGGAATGGCATTCATCGCTGCAATGTCAGAAATATTAACGGCAACGGCTTTGTATCCTAATAATTTCAAAGGACAATAGGATAAATCAAAATGAATTCCTTCAATTAATAAATCTGTTGAAACGATTACTTCTTTACCCACCGAATCAATTACGGCGGCATCATCACCAATACCTTTTATGGTTTCTATGTTGTTAATTGGGAATTTTGATTTAATTAAATTTATCAATCCAAATTCGCCAATAGTGCTAAGTTCTGTTCTTTGTTCCATGTTGTAAAGTTACGGAGGTATTCAATAAAATTCATGGCATGATTAGCGGTATTTGCGAATAGTAGGCATTAACCCTTCAAGTTATACCATGAACAAATTCTATTTAAAACAAAAAGCCGTTCTTTTCAGAACGGCCTTCAAAATTTATTTATATTTGGTTTATGGATTTACTAATTGTAAATTAACAATTTTACTACCAGCTTTCAAGTCTGGTGAAGCCGTTTCAAGTGTTACAGTAGTGGCAGTTATTGTTGAAGTAATATTATAAACAATCGTACCTGCTGGATTAGAACCCGTTGGTGTTTGTCCTGCACTACTTTTTAAGTTTGATAATGTTAGTGTTTTATTGTCGGATGATAATGCCCACGTTCCTGTAAAAGTTGTACCATCAACTGCGGTTAAAGTAGCAGTATTAGCAGTAGCAAGTGACAAACGATACCCACTATATCCTGGAACAGTATTAGAGCTTCCACCTTTTTGATAGACTTGTGTACCCCCTTCTTTTGCAATACTCACAGACCAAGATTTAGTTAATTTTTCTGTTGCAGTTGGTTCAGGAGTTGCTGTTTTACCACAACTGATTACTACTAACATAAAAGCAAATAATATAGGCAAGTAAAGAAATAATTTTCTCATAATGATTGTTAGATTTTAATTTCAAAAGATAAAAATGATAAAATAATTTGTAATCAGCAAGTTTAATTCAAAATTCAATAATTAAGCATTCAAAAATATATTTTAACTAGTTGATAATTAAACGTTTATAACAATAAAATATTTTGAAAGAATACACAAAATCCCAATTAGCACTCCGCAATGGTCAAGACCGTGATGAAATTTGGGTGGCTTTTCGTGGACAAATATATGATGTAACCCATTCAAGATTATGGCGAGATGGCAAACATTACGAACATTGGGCGGGGCAAGACCTTACCGATGAACTCCCTGATGCCCCGCATACTGAAACTGTCTTTGATAAGTTTGAAGTAGTGGGTATTTTAGCGGTGAGCCATGAGTTGTGAGCTTTCACAGAGCTGATGGCTCAAAACTGATTGCTAACCATAAATACTAAGTAAACCCTTAAAAAGGTTGCATTACTTGGCAATGCTAATTTTCACAACCGCTTTTTGTTCGCCCGAAACAATCTGTAAAAGATAAATACCCGTAGCTAAATTACTGGCATTGATTTCGCCTTCAAAAGTATTGTTTTGGCGAAACATTTTCTGACTGTTAAACGGTAAACCATCTAAGCCAATTATTTGCATAGTTGCATCTATTTCATTACCAAAACGAGTGTAAGCTACTTTGAAAATTCCATTGCTGCTCGGATTTGGATAAACACTTACCCCTAAATCGTTCAAAGGATTTTCAGAAGCAAGAATGGTTACTTCGACTGCTTTTGAAATTTCAAAACAACCATTTCCATCCGTTACTCGCACGCTGTACGTACCCGATGAAGTAGGCTGATAGGTTGTGGTGGTAATATTTTTTAATTCATCCACACCTTTTATCCACGTTAATTGTGGTGAAGTTGTGGCGGTTGTAGCGGTCAATTTGCCATCTGAATTGTTAAAGGTACGTAATTCCAATTGTTTCCACCATCAATGCTATTAAGAACAGAGCCTCCCATACCAACTGCCCAAATATTTTTATCATCTATTGCACAAATATTAAACATAGCATAATCTCTCCACAAATTCTTATTAGTCCAATTAGCTCCTAAATCAGTTGAATTGAAAAGGCTTGTATTATTTCCAGCAAACCAAATATTTTTGGAGTCTATCTTAAAAACACTTGTGTAGTCATCTGTACGAAGGAATGTAGTATTTTTTACCCAAGTTGTCCCTCCATCATTGGTTTTAACAACAGTGCCATAATCACCAACTGCAACACCATTTTTTGAGTCATTGAATGCAATGGATTTTAAATTATTTGCTGTTCTGGAGTCCTGTCCTAACCATGTTTTACCACCATCAGATGTTTTCAATATTGTCCCACCGTCGCCAATAATCCAGCCATTTTGTACATCTGTAAAAATTATGTCACGAAGAACGTATAAAGTACCTACATATTGTTTATTCCATGTTTTTCCACCGTCAATTGTGTTCATGTAAGTGCCATAAGAGCCAACTATAAACCCTTTCAATTCATCAGTAAAAACAATATTATAAAATGTTTCTTTCAATCCTAAGTCTTGCTTATTCCAAGTGTTTCCACCATCAATAGTATTTAACAAGACTCCGCTTGAACATACAATCCACCCTTTTTTAGCATCTTGAAAAACTATGTTTTTATAATTAATATATGCATTATTTATATACGGTTCTGCAATCACCTTTACTTTTGACCAT
>JANXRS010000519.1 GCA_025356745.1 Arcicella sp. | reverse complement strand
TTTATGTTAACATAAACCTAAAACCAGATTCAAATTTTCATCAATTTATTATTTCTGGCAAAATTACAGTTATAAAATTGTACTATTCATTGATTTTAAACTCAAAATTGCATTTTTAAATGCGTTCAACCTGTATAATTAATTGATAGTGGTGGCATACTTTTTTAATTTTTAGTTGTTTATAATTTATTATCAACCTAAGTTCAATATGAGTTTTATTACCGCTATTGGAACAGCCGTTCCTCGCAATTGTTTTCCTCAAATGCAAATTGCGGATTTTATGGCTTCGGCTTTGCAGATGAATGATTATGATCATCGAAGGCTTAAAGCACTATACCGTACCACTAAAATTGCTCAAAGATATTCTGTTCTAACCGACTACGACAAAAACTTTTCTGAATATCAATTTTACCCACAAAGTATTGATTTAGAGCCATTCCCAAGTATTTCTCAACGAATGATTGCTTATCAAGAATATGCTTTACCGCTTTGTTTAGAGGCGATTGAAAACCTAAAACAAGATATTCCCAATAAAGGAATTACGCATATAATTACGGTCAGTTGTACGGGTATGTATGCCCCAGGACTGGATATTGAAATCATTGCTGAATTAGGATTAAATACCACTATTCAACGAACTGCCATTAACTTTATGGGTTGCTATGGAGCTTTCAACGGCTTAAAAATGGCTGATATTATCTGTAAAGCTGATTCAAAAGCGAAAGTTTTAATGGTTTCCATAGAATTATGTACGCTTCATTTTCAGAAAAAAATGGATGAAGATTTTTTGTTATCTAATGCTCTTTTTGCCGACGGAGCTTCGGCTGTATTAATCGAATCGGAAGGGCAAGAAAAAAGCCTTGAAATGCGTTCGTTTTTCTGTGATTTATACTTTGAAGGTAAGCAAGATATGGCATGGAAAGTAGCTGATTTTGGTTTTGAAATGACCTTAACTTCTTATATTCCAAAATTAGTAAAAACGGGAATTAAATCATTGATTGACAGATTATTAGATAACGCAGGAATGACCAATCAGGACATTGATTTGTATGCCATGCACCCAGGAGGAAAGGCAATTTTAGAAGCTATTGAAACGGCTCTGGAGATTACGAAAGAAGATAACAAATATTCTTACGAAGTACTAAAAAACTACGGAAATATGTCGTCTTGCACCGTCCTTTTTGTGCTAAATGAAATATTGAAAAATACTACTGAATTAGACAAAAATAAGAATATTTTAAGTTGTGCTTTTGGTCCAGGCTTGACGTTAGAATCTATGGTTTTGAGAATTAATTAAAATGAGTATCGAATATCAAAACTCATATTTTGTCGAAAATAACAAACCGCTACTATACAAATTTACGCCTCCACGCCCAACCGACTTTAAGGGAGTTTTCAAATATGGTTCAATTTGTAGGCTGAAATGCTTAGAAATTTGTTTTTCAAATCCTACTGAAAAATTCAATACGCTCCAGTAATATTTTGAGTTATCGTTCCAATTAGAAGTTTTTGAAGGTGCCCAATTATAAATATACGTATAACTTTCTTTCGTCATCAAATAGGAAGAAATTCCCGAACTAACAAACCATGTTTGCTTAGGTTTTTGAAATAAATTTACTCTCAAATTAATAGGTATGTCTATAATTTTACATCCTCCGTCCACTTCGGTTGGTTTCGAAGGATGATAACCTTTCCAATCTGTCCAGTTGTGATAATCCTCGAAACTACCTATATATTTTTTATTTGAATAAGTAATTCCCGTCTGTAAAATCAATTTCTTACTAAGTTTATATTCAAATAAAATTCCTACAGTTCCACCTAAAGCAGATGTTCCTAAATTTTCAATAGAATTAAAATCAGGAGATAAAGCTAAACGAATTCCAAATTTTGAGAATTTTATGGGTTTTATCATGCTCGAAAGGCTATCTACGTAACTAGGTAATTCTGTACGTATATTTATTAGAAGCGATTTTGAGTCCTTATTTTTTAAAGTATTTACACCATAAAAATCCATTCTATTAACAGTTTTTTCGAAGAATGCTTTCTCTTGAATTAGGGGTAAATTTTCAATAACGGGTAGTGTGACTTGCTGTAAGACTATTGATTTTGAAGAATAATTATTATCTTTTTTATCATTGCGATTTTTTGAAGTACTTTTTGTAATTAATGGATTATTGATTTTTCCTACCGCTGTCTGATTGTCCGTCTCACTCGTCTCCACAGAAGACCTTTCTAAATTCGCTTTTTTGGGTATCTTTAAAGACAACAAAGATGTTGAATTTTCGCTTGTTCTTTTTCTCTTAGTTTTCTGTGCTTCCGTTGTTTGACTGTGCATTCCAGTAGGGTTTACAGACGACAGTTTAGCATTTCCTACCGTTGTATTTACTTGTTTATTCCTAGCCAACAGCGGGATTAGTTTTTCAACTGCTTTATCTTTTTGTTCACTTGAATTTTCTGGTTTTAATAGTGCTGATTTATTATCAATTACTTCTTTTGGGATTATCTTTGATGGAACTGACGTATTTTTATTATCAATATTTCCTGCAATTTCCGTTGAATTAGTCCTCCTAACATTACCTTTTTTACTATTAAAATGATACATCAATCCTACGCCAACCAATATAATCAGCCCAGCCAAAAGCAACAACCATCTCTCTTTGAATCCTTTTGAAACTTCAGGTTGGCGTTGCGAATCCACTTTATGTCTTAGTTTATCGAATGATGACGAATCAAACGGAACTTCAACCTTTTCAGAGGCATCTCTGAAAAGGTCATCCAGTTCATCATCGGACATATCCCACCACTTTTCTGACATTTTATTTTACGTATTTATTACTTGTTACTGGTCTTTATTTAATTTTCAGTAAAATTAGTTGGTAGTAAACATGGATAACTCAAAATACTATTTAACTGCAAACTGTTTATTTCGTTACTCTTTACTCAACATTTCTCTTAAATTAATCCTTGCCCTTGCCAAATTTGACTTAGATGTTCCCGTTGAAATTCCCAACATTTCTCCGATTTCATCGTGTGAATATCCATCAATTATGAAAAGATTAAAAACAGTTCTATAAGCGGGCGAAAGTTTCTGAACAAATCCTAAAAGTTCTTCATAAGACAAATCCGAGGAAGCATCTTTGCTGTCACTTATCAAATATTCGCTCTCTTGAATATCGTTGTGATTATAATGTTTATGGTTTTGGCGGTAATAATCTAACGCTGTATTAACCATTATTCTCCGCAACCAATTTTTAAAGGATTTCGTAAAATCTACTTTATCAATATGGTTAAAAACCTTAATAAACCCATCATTGACAATCTCAACGGCTTCATCATGGGTACGAGTATAACGTAAACACACACTCATAGCGTAGCCATAAAACTGCCGATAAAGCAATTCTTGGCTTTTCGGGTTGCCAATTCGGCAACCTTCCAGTAGGGCTTCGAGTGTATGATTTCGATCTATCGTAATGGGCATTTTGATGGTACTGTGGCTAAAGTTAAACTATTTCTCCAAATTGCACTATCAATAATCAAGTAAAATACGGACAATATTAGTAAATGGTTGCGTTTGGTGGAAAGAAATTCAAAATCCAGAGATTTTCTGTAACTTTGTCAAAATAAAATCCTAAAAAAACAATGACCATTCATAGAGAAAGCAAAGGAACTATCTTGGTAACCACCCTATTTTTGATACTTCTAAACGGTGCAACAGCTTATTTTTTTCCAGAAAATGATACGCTTCGTAAAATTGTAATAGTTTTAAGTATGATTTTAGCAATAATCGTACTTCAGTTTTTTCGTGTACCTAAACGTGCAACTATTCAAAATCCAAAGCACATAATTGCTCCTGCGGATGGTAAAGTCGTTGTGATTGAGGAAGTTATCGAGACAGAATATTTTAAGGATGCTCGTCGTCAGGTGTCAATTTTTATGTCACCAATTAATGTACATATTAATTTTAATCCGATTTCGGGGATTATATCATACTTCAAATATCACCCTGGGAAATTCTTAGTAGCATGGCATCCGAAATCAAGTACGGATAATGAAAGAACAACCATTGTGACCAAACACGCTAACGGAACGGAGGTACTTTTCAGACAAGTGGCAGGGGCAATGGCTCGTAGAATTTGCTGGTACGTAGAAATTGGTACGGCAGTTGAGCAAGGAAAAGAATTTGGATTCATCAAATTCGGTTCAAGAGTAGATATTTATTTGCCTTTAAATGCAAAGATTTTAGTAAAATTAAATGATATACCTGTGGGAGGAGAAACGGTGATTGCGGAATTGGTTTAAACATTTTTAAAAATATTCAAAAGAGGGCTAAATTCAATTTTAGCCCTCTTTTTGTTACTTGAATTCAATTGTTAAATGCAACTTTGAGAATGGTTGATTAGACTATATTTTATCAGCAAAGAGGAAGAGATTACTCTTCCCCCTTGTCTGATTGGAGTAAGTTTGTCTAACTTGCCTTCTCGTCCAAAAGTTG
>JANXRS010000505.1 GCA_025356745.1 Arcicella sp. | reverse complement strand
CACGTTCTGATAATGTGGGCGTATGCTATACGCCCCTACAAATAAATTATTCAAAATATTTACTAAACAACCTCAACAACTTTATCTCCTACACTTTTAAAGAATCCAATTGGTACAATAAATTGTTCCAACCCATTGGTTCTTAACACATTAGTTACTTCATCGGTTTTATCTTTATTTACCGCAATTAATAATCCACCACTGGTTTGGGGGTCGGCTAAGATTGCCCATTTTTCTTCGGACATTTCGCCAATTTTATGTCCGTAACTATCTCTATTTCTATTAGTTCCGCCTGGGACAGAGCCTTGTGCAATGTATTCAAAAATGGATTCTGTAATTAAAGGAACGTCATTGAAATTGATAACCGCACTCAATCCACTACCTTCAGCCATCTCAGTAAGGTGTCCTAAAAGTCCAAAACCTGTCACGTCCGTCATGGCAGTTACTGAACGCAATTTGCCTAATTCTTCGCCCACTTTGTTGAGTTGCATCATTTGATTAGCCGCCAAATCCTTATGTTCGTCTTTTAGAATAGCTTTTTTCTCAGCAGTTGTCAAAATTCCTACCCCCAAAGGTTTGGTTAAAAACAGGATGTCTCCGTCTTGGGCTTTGTTATTTTGTTTAATATTCTCGATGGGAACAATGCCGTTTACCGCCAAGCCAAAAATGGGTTCGGGTGAGTCGATACTGTGTCCGCCTGCTAAGGATATGCCTGCTTCTTTACAAATACTACGACTTCCGTCAATGACCTGTTGAGCCACTTCGGGAGATAATTTATTGATGGGCCAACCGAGGATAGCAATCGCCAAGACGGGTTTGCCACCCATTGCATAAACATCACTGATGGCATTTGCGGAGGCAATTCTGCCAAAATTGAAAGGGTCGTCCACGATAGGCATGAAGAAGTCTGTGGTTGAAATTAGAGCCGTTCCGTTTCCCATATCTAATACAGCAGCATCATCTTTACTATGATTTCCGACAATCAATTTATCGTTATCGGGCATGGCAATGTTACCTTTCAGAATTATATCTAAAACTTGCGGTGAAATCTTACAACCACAACCTGCCCCGTGTGAATATTGTGTTAATTTTATTTGTTCCATTTTTTTAACAATCCGTACGCTATATTATAAATTTCATTAAAATATTTGTATTAACCTCGTTATCAACTATTTGACATTCTATTTTCTGAATTAATTCTTCCGAATTTTCACGATTATAAAGCCCTTTTTCATACCATTTATCATAGTATTTTAACAAGATTCTAAAACTCTCTTTAAAATTATTTTCTAATAAATAATTAATCGCATTTTTAGTTTCCAAGCCACCTAAACGCTTCTGAATTCGCATGATGGCAGTTACTAATTCTGACTTCGCTTGTTTGCCGTATTCCTCCGTTAAATAAACCAATCTTTCTTCAAAAGGAATATCTATAAAGTAAACTAAACTTTTACGCATATTGTGCCACATCGCCATTGGAATTTGCATATTTCCAATTCGCTGACTTTCATCTTCCAAGAAAATTTTGGTTTGTACATCATATTTTGATAATTCCATTCCTAATAAATTCTCAAACATTTCTTGTGAAGGTTGTGGTTCTTGCCCGATGCCTCCCAAAGCCGAACCTTTATGATTAGCCAAACCTTCCAAATCAATAATTGCCTGATTATTTTTCTGTAAACCAAACAACAAAGGCGTTTTCCCCGAACCTGTAAAGCCACCGATAATTTTGAAGTTGTAAGGCTCTTCAAATTGTTGTAAAATCCAATTTCGGTATACTTTATAACCACCTTCAAGCGTAAAAACTTGAAAACCATACAAATCCAGAAGCCAAGAAACGGCTCCACTTCGCATACCACCACGCCAGCAGTGTATAAGGATTTTTTTAGAGGTATGTGGCTCACTTTCAGATACTTTTGAAAGAGATTCCACTTTTTCAACCATTTTTCGCATATTTGGACCAAAGTAATCCAAGCCAAATTTGATAGCATTTTCACGGCTCATTTGCTTGTAGGCTGTACCTACAACTTTCCGTTCTTCGTCAGAAAACAAAGGAAGACTTTGGGCATTAGGTATGTGAGCGTGGGCGTATTCGCTTGGACTTCGCACGTCTAAAACCAAGTGCGTTTTTGCTAATTCCAAAAAGTCTTCGATACTAATTCTTTTTACTGCCATAATGCTTATAAATAAAAAGAACACCAGAATATGGTGTTCTTGATTTAATCTCTCTTAGTTTTTTTTTCTCTTTTTTCCTCTTTCTTTTCTTTTGCAGTTTTCAGAGGCTCTTTTTTAACAGCCTTCTGCATTCCAGTTCCTTTTGCCATGACGATTTTATTTAGACGTTAATGATTATTTTATTATTTAAGTAAAAGTAAAAATTATTTTTTGGAATGAATAGATTTTATTCCAAAAAGAATATCTCACCAAACATAAGTACCAATGCCAAACTCGCAGAGGTGAGATGAACTTTGCGTAAAAACAAAATTTACATGAATTTAAAATTATATGTCAGAGAAGGAATTGGTGAGCCAAAAATCGTTAATTGGTAGGCTTTCAATCCGTTTTCAGACCTCAAATAAACGGAATAAGCATTGGCTCTTCCGTATAAATTATAGACGGCAAAAGTCCAAGAGCCTTCCCAACGCTTCTTTTGCATACTTGGATTCCGAATGGTCCACGAGAAATCTAAACGGTGATAATCCTTAATTCGGTCATTATTTCTTTCTACGTAATACGGATATTTAACGTTATTATATTCCACAAAACCCTCTGGAACGGTGAAAGGTCTGCCCGTATTATACACGAAGGTAAAGCCAAATTCGTGGTGACTTCCTTGTGAAATACTCACGGTAGCATTGAAACTGTGCGGTCGGTCGTAATTGGTATTATACCAAGTTCCACCATTAATTTGCTCATCAAACCTACCACTTTGTTTTATTTGATTCAATGCTCTTGAATACGTATAATTTATCCAACCTGTTATTTCTCCCTTTTTTTTACTTGCCATTAATTCCACACCATACGCTTTCCCTTTCCCTTGCAAAGTTTGGGTTTCGATGTAGGGCTGAAATAAAAAATCTGCCCCTGGTTTAAAATCTAAGACGTTTTCAGTATTTCTATAATATCCTTCCAACGAAAATTCGTAGATGTTATTTCTTGAGTTTTTGAAGATTCCACCTGAATATAACTCACTGATTTGGGGTTTTATGTAGGTATTACTCGTTGCCCAACGGGAGGTCGGTAAGGGCGTAGTTGTATTGGAAACCACTTGCAAGTATTGACGCATCAAACTATAGCCTAACTTAATAGAACTCAATTCAGAAAGCGAATATTTCAAGGCAATTCTTGGCTCAAAACCTCCGTAAGAAGCAGAGGTTTCATTTGATTTATAAACGGTCGAATCAATTACACTTAAATCTGATTTGGATAATAGAGGATTATAATTTCTAACGGTTCCTCCCAAAGCGTTATAGAATGAATATCTTAATCCAACAGAAAGACTCAATTTCTTATTTACCGTGAACTCATCTTCTAAATAAATCCCTGATTCAGTACTTCTCTCTTCGGGAACCGACCGATAATTTACACTTTTTGAATTCCCAGGATTTAAGATTCCTGGATTAATTCTGTATAAAATCGTACTAATGCCACCTTCTAATCTGTGTTTTTCATTGAGGTTATAGTTCAGACTTGATTTCAATTGATTATACACAATTCCCGACTCCAAAGAAACTTTATTATCAGAGTTCAATTCTGGTAATAAAGTTTTAGGTTGGTAGTTAGTATAAACGGCAGTTGTTTGTAAATTTAATTTTGAATTGAAGGCATGAAACCATTTTAAAGCTGCATTTTCCGTTTGATAATCATACTGCGTAGAAGTTGCATTGACATTACCAATTGTGCCCAATAAATCAGTTTGAAAGAAATCTTTACTTAAATATCCCGAAAAGGTGAACGTGTTTTTAGCATTCATTTTGTAGAATAATTTGGTCGCTAAATCATAAAAATTAGCCTTAATGTTTTGCAATTTCGGAGGACCTAATTTGAAAAAGAAATCGTTAAAAGAGGCTCTTCCAGAAACCATTATCGCTAATTTTTCTTTAATAATGGGCTGTTCAATGGTCAAACGATTGGAAACTAAACTGATTCCTCCCGTCATTTTAAATTTATCCAAAGATGGATTAATCATATTAATGTCAATCACCGAAGAAGCTCGACCTCCAAATTTTGCGGGAATTCCACCTTTATACAATTCCAATCCAGAAACGGCATCAGGAGGAAAAATTGAAAACAATCCGAAGAGGTGCGTTGGGTTAAAAATGGGCGTATCGTCTAATAAAATAAGATTTTGATCGGTTGTTCCCCCTCTAATATTAACTCCGTTGGCGGCTTCACCTACGGACGTAACGCCTGGAAGCATCTGCAAACCTCTTAAAACATCTGTCTCGCCCATCATAGCAGGAATTTTTTTGATGGCTTTAATACTTAGCGAAGAAACACCTAACAATGGTCGAGAAACATTGCCATTAATACTCTGACTACTCACCGTAACTTCGTCCAATTCTTTGGCTATATTTATCAAACTAATCGCCAAATTTACTTCACTATTGTTCATTATTAATTTCTGCCGAAAAGTTCTGTAACCAAAATGACTGATTGTGAGACCATATTCACCAGGCGGTAAGAAAAAAGAATGCACTCCTTCATTATTAGTAGAAAGATTGGCTCTTCTTGCATCAATTTTAATCACTACGTCTTTTAGTGGCATATTATCACTCGAATCTTTAACAATTATGGTAACAACATTCGATTGTTGTGAAAAGCCACTCAATCGGATTAAAAAAAATAATAGAAATGGAATGAGTATTTTTATTTTCATGAATTCTGGATAGTTGACTTAATTTTTGGATTAAGGAAGCCTTCCCTCAAAGTGAAGGAGTGCAGGCTTCTTTGAATAACTTCGTAATTATTTATACTACTGCCAATCGGTAGGTTTGAAAGGCGTGCGAGTAGCACTTTTCAAACACTTCACCATGGGTGGGCGAGAAGTATCCCTTGGGTCGGCGGGTTCGTCAACTGGTGGATGGCTCAAAATATAATCATAATCTCCATTTGCCTCTTTTCTATCAACCCAATGCCGCTTTTTTTGAATAGATACTACACCAAAATATCCTACTACTTTATCGGCTGAATTCGTCACATTATTAATATTTCCAACAATTGCGGCAGCAGGCGTATCGGCAAGTCCACCCGTTGATTGCGACTGTAATTCAAGATTTCTATAAAACGTATAATTTTGCGGTGAAATGCTCATTTGCTGGATTTCAACCAAACATCCGTACATATAATGATAAGGAATTTTTGCGATTAATCGCCCCGTTACTAAATCCCCGTCAGATACTACATCTGACATTATATTGATGGGTTTTCCCTTGATAATGGCATAACATTCTCCAGCACATTGATAGTCATAATAAGGTGTTCGATTAAATGAGGCGAGTTTTATGGTGCATCCAAGCGTTTTTAAATCATATTGAGAGTTAAAGCAAGTAGTACAATGCACAATTTTTTCATAGTGCGTATATCGCCATAAGTAATAATCTTTTTGCTTAGGCGTATCCTTAAAATCCAAGAAAATATCATTGGAAGCAAGAAATTTTTTACCGTCATCTGACAATTTACTTCGGGTATTAAATTTATCATAAATCTTCAAAATTGGCGGGGTCGTGTATATTTGCTCGGGAGAAGATTCGTATCGTTCACCGTTGGGCAAGGCAAAATGTAGGGAATATTTTTCGGAAGGATTAATCCTAAAATCCGAGGGAGGAAGAAACCCTCCCAATTTTTGTTCAACCAGATTTACTTCTTTTCCAGTACCCAGTGCCACAATTGAGGCTTTCACGGAAACAATTGGGGAAATAAATGTACTCCGCTCAACATATCTTGAATATTGAATTTTGATGGTATCAGGATTCTGATAATCGTCCGTCAAGAAACCTTCGACTACTAAAATATTATTTTTCTGACTAAAATCAACGTCGTAAGTGTCAATGCAACCAAATAAAATAGTGAGAGAAAAAATAAAAAAATAAATTTTTAAATGCTTGATAGTCATGTGTTTAATGAAAGTAATTGGCTTTTAAATAAATGAAGTGACAAGTTAGAGAAATAAAGTTAAAACTATGTTCTTATTTATCCTACATTTGCTTTTTAAGAAAAATAGGGGAACTTTTAAAAAAAGATAACAATTAACAATGGCTTTAATCTCTAAGAAAAAAATTCCCTTCAAAATCAATCTCCAACTCCGTAAATATCTCAAAAAATATGGTCGAGAAACAATTATGCCTATTCAATACACTGATTTGCTGAGATTCGAGAGTTCTATAAGT
Organism: Arcicella sp.; assembly: GCA_025356745.1. Classification (GTDB taxonomy): domain Bacteria; phylum Bacteroidota; class Bacteroidia; order Cytophagales; family Spirosomataceae; genus Arcicella. Next base: position 6,017 of record JANXRS010000505.1, on the reverse strand, counting down.
TTATATGATAAAAATGGAAATGATACGCTTTGGGTAACGGTTTTCTTTCCTTACAGCGAAATCGAACATATTTATGAAGGATTAAAAAAGATATATGCCGACTTGAAAACTGATGGAAATCAAGTAGTAATCAAACACCTCACCATCGACCGTGTAGATTTATGTACCTACGGAAATACACAACCTTTTCGTATCAGAATCGTGAATCGGGTGAATGATAATTTTGATTATTTTTATCTCAAACGTGCTGATTGTTCACGGGTATATGGCATGGAATTGGAACATTTATTATCGCCAAATCGAATCAGTTATTTGACCTTTGAAAATACTTTAGTAGAAGAACATATTGCAGGAATTCCAGGTGACCAATTCTTTAAATCATACCTTGATAATCCAAAAATAAACCAAATTCGTTTAGCAAAAGAATTTATTAAATTTAATGAACGGTGTTTGGTTATCCTTTTAGGTGACATGCACTCGTCTAATTTTGTGGTGGATATTACCCCAGATTTTGAGGAGGATTATTATCGAATCAGAGCTATAGATTTTGACCAACAGTCCTACGAAGGTAAGCGAACTGTCTATATGCCCCAATATTTTAAACAGAATAACCCATTGATTGAGATGGGCATGAAATACATGACTTCTGAATCCGTTGAGCAATACCGAACCGAAGAACGCTCACTAATTTCAGGACGATTAAAGGTTGAAAATCAACGGATTTATGAATTAATGTCAGTCATGGCGAAGGATGATATTTCTTCCGAAGAAAATACAAACCAACTTAAAACAGAATTGGCACATTACTATAAATCGGATAAATTTTTAAGTTGTAAAACAATGGGTGAAATTGTTTGGACAAGTTTGGAACGAGTTACAGTGCATTGAATTTGGATTTTTATAATGACAAAAAACAATAGGAAGCATTCTTCGTGTGTATTCTGAATAGAGAATTAAATTACAAACCTCAATTAAAATGACTCGTTACGAATTTTTAAAATCATTAGGTTTCACGGGTGCTGCTTTGATGGCTGCTTTAACATCTTGTGTAAAAGAAGAAGATACTTACGTGCCAGTTACCCGAATTGATGCCAGTACAGTTACGCCCGTTACTCCCGTTGTGCCTGCAACACCCACGACAAATATAAACTCAATAACAAATCCAATTCTAAAAATTGATTTGGCAACTTCATCTTTAAAAACAGTTGGAGCGTATATAATTCAAAGTAATATTGTGGTTGCCCAAGTAAGTGTTGGAGCGTATGCCGCTGTGACGAATTTATGTAGCCACGAGCCTAAACGACAAGTAATTTTTAGTCAAGGAGAATTTTACTGCACTGCTCACGGTGCAAGATTTGACCTTAAAGGAGTGGGTTTAAATTCAACAGGAAGAAGTGGAATTGCTGCTTATAAAGTGGCAACGGACGGAAAAATATTGGTGGTTTATTAGATTAGTTAAATCGTATTGAATACATATCTAATGTAGGGACGAATAGCATTCGTCTTTTTGAATATTTGACCTTACAAACAAAATGAAATTACTGAGCATTACATTCCTGACCCTTTTCTCATTTAATTCAACCATTGAATGGACTACGGATTTCTCAAAAGCCATTACCGAAGCCAGTGCCAAGAATAAATTTATTCTCTTAAATTTCTCTGGTTCAGATTGGTGTGGACCTTGTATGAAACTTAAAAAAGAAGTCTTGGATTCGGAAGATTTTATGAAATATTCGGATGCAAAATTGATTTTAGTGCGGGCAGATTTCCCCAGAAGTAAAAAGAATCGTCTCTCGCCCGAACTGACAAAAAACAACGAAAATTTAGCTGAAAAATATAATAAAGAAGGAAAATTTCCTTTTACCGTTTTGATTGATGGTGAAGGGAATGTCATAAAATCGTGGGACGGCTACACTTCTTCCATGACAATTAGTAATATGAAGAATGAGATTGAGAAGACGATTCATTTAAAATAGTGGAAACTTACAAGTGGAATACCACCCGCTCACAAATTTTCTCCAAAGTTCAAAAACTAATGGGTAATCGCTTCGAAATAAGCGTGGTGAGTGAGGATGAAAAATGGGCGAATGAAAGAATAGAAAATGCCATTTTAGAAATTAATAGGATTGAACAATTATTAACCACTTTTAAACCCACCAGCCAGACCAATCAAATCAATGCTCAGGCAGGAATTAAACCAGTGCGTGTGGATAAAGAAGTATTTGAACTAATTCAACGCTCACTCAGGATTTCTAATCTTACCCAAGGAGCTTTTGATATTACCTACGGTTCAATTGATAAATCTCTCTGGAATTTTGATGTAAAAATGACTTCTTTACCTGATAAAAATACAGCTAAAAATATGGTAAAACTCATTGATTATCAGAAAGTTAGTTTGAATCAAAATGATTATACTGTATTGCTGAAAGACGTAGGAATGAGAATTGGTTTTGGAGGAATTGGCAAAGGATATGCCGCTGAAATGGCCAAGCAATTAATGATTTGGGAAGGTGTAAAAAGCGGTGTAGTGAATGCTTCAGGCGATTTGACTACTTGGGGAAATCAACCTAATGGCAAGCAATGGACAATTGGAATTGCTGACCCAAATCATAAAAATAAGACCTTTTCAAGTATTAATATTAGCAATATGGCGGTGGCAACTTCGGGAGATTATGAGAAGTTTGTGGTGATAAATGGCAAGAGATATTCCCACACCATTAATCCAAAAACGGGTTTACCAGTAACAGGAATTAAAAGCGTAACCATCATCGCTCCAAATGCTGAATTAGCAGATTCTCTTGCAACGCCTGTAATGGTTATGGGTGTGAAAATAGGCTTAGATTTAATCAACCAAATCAAAGGAATAGCTTGTGTGATTATTGATGATAACGACAAAATATTTACTAGTAAAAATATCAATATTTTGTAGAAAAATTTTAAGAAAATGAAATCAAAACAATTTAAAAAGACTCTAATTTTCACTTTATGCGCATTTTCTTTATCTTCATGTATGAGCGTAAAGGAATATCAAAAAAGCCGAATAAGCGATTCTGAGATGGAATTATCCGCCCGAAAAGCCGAAAAATTTGAAACCAGTTTTTACCTTTATCGTGAAGGTGCAACAGGAGCAAATGGCGGAAAAGGAAGTGGCGGCTGCGGCTGTAATTAGTGAAAATAAATTGACAATTTTTAGTAGGGACGAATAACATTCGCTCAACAATTCATGAAGAAACTCATTATAACCGCTGGTTTATTAGTAAGTATGTTGTTCAGAACTAACGCCCAAAGTAAGGTTGAGGAAAATACTGACTATGAAAAACGCAAATTAAAAGTCGATGAAATCAATTTTGTGACGAGTTATTATCATCAAGAAGGCGATAGGTCGGCGGTGACGGGTGGCATTGGAACAGAAAAATTAAGTGATTATGCTAACTCTTTCGACTTAAAATTATCAAAATACGATTTTAAAAATCGTATGCATACTTTTAATGTTGATTTGAATATTGATTATTATACTTCGGCATCGTCTGATAACATAGATCCTCGTACCATTTCAGGGGCATCTGCCAGTGACATTCATTTTTATCCATCAATTTCTTGGAGTATGAAAAATCCTAAAAACCGCATCACGCAAGGATTAACTTACTCTTTTTCAACTGAATTTGATTATAAATCTCACGGTTTTACGGCAAGTTGGGCAAAGGCTTCCAAAGATAATAACCGTGAATTTAGTATTAAAGCCAGTGCTTTTATTGACAAATGGACAATTATTCTGCCCGTAGAATTTCGTACAGGTTCAACGGGCAGTGGTAGAGGAGCTTCAGATACAAAACCCCGAAATTCATATACTGCTGCCTTTTCGCTTTCCCAAGTCATCAACGAGCGTCTGCAAGTAATGGCAATTGTTGAACCATCTTATCAGGAAGGTTTATTAAGTACACCTTTTCACCGTATCTATTTTACGGATAATACGGAAGCCATTGAAAAATTGCCAGGAAAGCGTTTAAAACTTCCAATTGGTATTCGGGCAAGTTACTTTTTGGGGGATAATATTATTTTTCGAGCATTTTATAGATACTACATGGACGATTGGGGAATGAAAGCCCACACGGTTAATTTAGAAGGTACTTATAAAATTACGCCCTTTATTTCCATCAGTCCGTATTATCGTTTTAATAATCAAACGGCAGTAGATTATTTTCATGCTTATAAAGAAAATTCATCTACAAGTAATTATTATTCAAGTGATTACGATATTTCAGGCATGAATACTAACTTTTACGGTTCAGGTTTTCGATTCGCTCCTGTCAATGGTGTTTTGGGCATGAAACATCTCAGTAGCGTTGAATTTCGTTACGGCCATTACGCCCGCACAACGGGGATGGTGGCAAATATTGTAACAATGCACTTGAAAATGAAGTAGGGGTAAAACGAAAATTGATTGTCTTGAAGATGAAATATCCGATAGGAATTGTATTTTTGCGAAGTTGCAAACTAGCTTTACTTCTTTAAATGATACAAATTCCAGAGTCAGATATTTTATTGGCTATCCGACAGGGAAATGAGCGTGTTTATGAAACAGTTTTCAGAAAACATTATCAAGCTCTGTGCAATTATGCGTGTGGAATTTTAAAGGATATGGACGATGCTGAGGAGGTGGTGCAATCCATTTTTCTGAAACTTTGGGAACAACGAGAAGGGATTGAAATCAGTGTTTCATTGAAATCTTATTTATATCGTGCTGTCCATAATACTTGCTTAAATCGTTTGAAACATCTTAAAATTCAAGATACCTATCGGCAATATGTAGGTGATTATTTAGAAGATACCTTCGATTCGGCTACGGATATTATGGATAAGAATGAATTAGAAAATCGAATTTCAGAGGTCCTTGAAAAACTGCCAGAACAGTGCAGATTAATATTTAAAATGAGTCGTTTTGAAGAACTTAAATATCAAGAAATTACCAATAAATTAGGCCTTTCTATCAAAACTATCGAAAACCAAATTGGGAAGGCTTTAAGGATTATGAGAACACAAATTTCTGATTATCTGATAGTTGTATTTTTATTTATGTTAGATTTATTTTAAAAAAAGTTCAACTACTGTAACTATAGGCACAGCGTTAAATTATAATTTGTTTAGCTTCTGTTCAAACAAAATTGCCACTAAAATAGAGATTTATAAGGTTTCCAATGTCGTAAAAATCTCTCAAAAAATTAATGAATCAAGACCAAATCATAGACGATTTATTAGCAAAATATCTTGCTAATGAGACGGATGCTCACGAGTCGAGTACGATTAGTGATTGGATAGTTGCGTCTGAGGATAACCAAAAAACTTTTAATCATTTTAAAATCATTTGGAATGGAGCAAAATATCAACAAAAAGTTGATGTTGATGCCGCTTGGAAGAAGTTAACTATTACGAAGAAAAAAGAATTAAAATTTGTGGATAATTTAGATGTTAAGCCCATTGTAAAACTGAATTGACTTACTGGTTTCTTGAAAATCACGGCTGTTTTAATGGTTTTATTTGGACTTTGGTTTGTCACTGCTAAACAATTTGGAACTCCCCAAAATAACGTTGTAAGTTTCAAATCTGGAAATCAATCCATTGAAAAAATATTACCCGATGGAACAAAATTTTTACTCAGTAAAAATTCAGAAATAACTTATCCAAAATTATTTGAAGGCAATACTCGTGAGATAATTTTAACGGGTGAAGGTTTCTTTAATGTTTATCACGATTCGGCTCATCCGTTCATCATCCACACACAAGATACTGATGTTCGAGTATTAGGTACGTTGTTTTTACTACTGGACATACAGGCAAAAAAATGGTTTTAAAAATGGTTAGACTTCTATAACTTGAATTTTGTTACTAAACAAAATTCAAGTTATCGTGAAGTCAAATTCAGTTATATGTCAATTTAGTGAGTATTTTTTAGATTTTAGAGATTCTCTCATAGAAAATTTATTGCTCGTTTGTAATGCTATTATCATTTCTCGCTCAAC
>JANXRS010000450.1 GCA_025356745.1 Arcicella sp. | reverse complement strand
ATTACCCATCAACAAGTAGCTGATGTTCAAGATAAACTCAATAACAGACCAAGAAAAAAATTAGGTTACTTTTCTCCTAACGAATTTTATAAAATTAATTTCTTAAATAATGAAGTTGCATTTGCGACTTGAATCCAGCAGATAAATATTCTGAAAATTTTGTACTTGACGGCGGTGGTCCTATTGAAATAATAAAAACAAACGGAAAAGTAATTAAAACTGTTTTTGATTATTCTAATTCCAATTCTTTTTTAGTATCAGGAATATTAAGGTCGGATGATGTATTTGGTATAAAATCAATAAGTAACTCTTGTGGAATTGGCAAAATTATAAGTTCAAGTATTGCTACAATAGTACCTTATGGGCTTCAATTATGGTATAATTCAAATTATAATTTTAATCTTTGCCAAGGAAGCCCAATTATTCTTGCTGTTGTTAAAATGGGAGAAAATCCAAGTAAATTTAATTATTCAATACAGATTGCTAAACAAGGTGATACCTCTTTTACTACAATTAAAACAAAAATAACTTCCAATATTGCTGAAATTATTATTCCATCAAACTATAAATCTGGATACTATAATTTAAGAGTTATCAGTGACGATGGACTAAATATCAAATCAGAACCAGTACAATTATTTGTGAATCGTTTTTTGACGGCTTCAATAACAACTGGAAAGGAGACAAATGAAGTAACTATTTTAGGAGGAGAAAATGGCACAAACCTTCAAATAAAATCTTCTGATGGCGGTTATTGGACTTATCTAATGAGTGATGATAAAAACCTTAAATACCCGAATTTACTTGGGCGTGATGAGAGTTTTAACACAAATGTAAATCCTACAGAAACAACAAGTTATACCCTAAAATCTATCAGTAATGAATGTGGTTATGGAACAACCTCTGGAACTGTAAAAGTAATTGTGAAACCTAACATCAAAGCATATATTAATAATGATACCTCTAATACACTTTGTGTCGGGGATGAAATAACTTTAAATCTTACTCGTTTTGGTAATTTCGAAAAAGACAATAAATTCAGCGTAGTAATTTACAATGACACCACAAAGAAAAAGGAAATTCTTTCAACCTCAGATATAGGTTCATTTAAAGTAAAATTGCCTTCTGATTTGCAAAATGGAGTATATCAAGTAGAATTAAGTAGTTCTAATCCTGTAATTAAGAGGATAACTCAAAATATTAACATTATTGCTCCGCCTGAAGCAGTCTTGTCAGGAGGAAGATCAATTATAAACGCTGGTGACCCTGTAAGTTTATTATGTACCATTAATCCATCACAGAAAGCTTTTACTTACGAAAGTATTCAGTATCAACTCAGTGATACAACGTCTGGTACAATTTACAATCAAGGTAAAAACTATCTTAAAACAAAGCCTTTTTATTCCTCAAAAATATTCACGTTAACTTCTATAAGTAATATTTGTGGGATAGGCAAGGTAAGTGGTAGTGTAAAAATTGACGTTAATCCAATATCTGCAAAACAAATTAACATAGATAATTACTTTGCAAATTATTCCTATTTTTGTCAGGGTACGGAGGCATATATCTACTTTGCCACAAAGGGAACTTTCACATCAACGAATAAATTCACCGTTCAAGTATCTGATGCAAATGGCGAAAATTTCAAAGATATTAAAACTGAAGGTAATACAAATCCTTTAAAAATATTTATCCCTGCCGATTTACCAGTCGGTTCAAATTATCGTTTTAGAGTTATATCGAGTGATAAAGATGCAACTTCGACAACCAATCTATATTCTTTAGAAATTCGTCAAGGAGTAACGGCTCGTTTTGATATTTCTACCTATAACTTTGAGCCAAATAAATCCGTTACTGCTAAAATATTATTTTCAGGAACTTCTCCCTATTCTTTTACCATAGGCTCAGATGAGCTTAATGCAAAATTGTTTTACTCTAATACAAATACATATTTATTTACAACAAATCCTATCTCTACAATAGCATATCGCTTGTTTAAAGTTTCAAATAATGAATGTGGTACAGGAACAATTTTACCCCAAAACACAGTAACCCTTCAACTCATAACTTCAATCGAAGAGCTAAGTGAAATGGACATTAATATTTCCCCAAATCCAACTACGGACATACTGAAAATTGAATCTGATGGTAGGAAGACAGAACTTATGTTATTAGATATGATGGGGCAAACAATCTTAGAAAAATCATTTAGCATATCAAAGGATGAATTAAACCTTCAATACTTACCAACTGGGCAGTATTTATTGAAGATTCAGAAAAATGATAAAATAGCTACTTTTAAAGTAATAAAGTATTGATTTTTAGGAATTTGTATTTTTGGCTCGCCGAAGATTTCGTTCATACCAATCCTTAGGATTTTTTAGGTACATATTTGTAAACCAACTATACACACCTAAACTACTAAAAGTTCCAATAACCGAACCCGCCAACACATCCACGGGAAAATGTTGGAATAGATAACAACGTGAATAACCTGCCAACCAAGCCAAAGTAATGAATATAAATCCCCAATTTTTGTTTTTAAAAAAAAGCGTTAGCATGGTAAAAATGGCAAAAGCTGTGGTTGTATGCCCCGAAGGAAAACTTTGATGAATATTTACAACTACGCCATCAACATAATGCCAATTTACTTTCAAATCTTTGAAAAAAGCCATTGGTCGGAGCGTATCAAAATACCATTTTAGCGAACTCGAAATTAAGCTACTTAAAGCCAAAGAAGCAGTCAAAATCAAAGATTTTCCATAACCCACAAACAGAAAAATTATAATCATTGCCACAAAAAACCAGCCTTCGCCCAATTGCGTAGCATCGTAAAAAAACCAATCTCCCCACCAATTACTGTGTTGATTTACGAAAGTCATTTGTTCAAATTTTGTGGTCATTAGGACGATTACCAATACACAAAGCCAAATCAGAGCGTAGAGAATGAAAAAAGGTAGATTATTTTTGATAATTTGTTTCATTCTGCAAAGGTCGGGACGGAATAGGTTTAATCAAAATTGGTGTTCTCAATTCACGCCCAAACCTGCCAAGTTCTTCTTCGCCAATGAACTGCATCCATACTGCCCTCTTCATCAATCACTTGATTGAAATTTTCTAGGGATTTTATAGTATTTCCAGTGGCTAGATAAGCCGTTGCTAAAAAGCCTCTGCCTTGGGTTTGCTTTTCGTTTTTTATCGTTAAGGATTTCTCGAAATCAGGTAATGCTTTTGCTGCTTGATTGAGGTTGAAATACGCAATTCTGGATGGCGAATAATAAAGCGGTAAAAAATGAAGGTAATAATCGTCGTTTGGTCAAAAGCATAATCAGCCAAAAAACCATGAGTGTATTAAATAAATGGAGAAAGAAATTGGTCAAAATAAACACTTTTGGATTCTCTGGACTCGCACTTAGAAAGGTATTGCCGTTGAAGCCTTGAAACAAATGACAGATTATACTTTCCAACACTTTTTGGAAATTGTGAGGCTTTGGGCGGCAGTTTTTGAATACAATAAATCTTCAATGCGAGTGTTAGACAAAGCAGAATATAAATTTGAGGGGATTCGTAAAAAAGGAGCAATCAAAAATGGGATGGTGATTAATGAGTATGTTTATGTTAAATTTCGGGAATAAATAATTCCCTACAATAATCCGAAAGTTCTAAACTTTCGGATTATTAATAAAGGTCAATTCGCTCGAATAATCAACGCCACACATTGAGCCGCCACCCCTTCGCTACGTCCCACAAAACCGATATGTTCAGAAGTAGTTGCTTTGATGGATAAATCTTCTTCTGGAATATTCATTACTTTAGCCAAACAAGCTTTCATGGTTGGTATATGTGGATTAAGTTTTGGTTCTTGTAATATAATGGTTACATCTAAATTATTGACTTCCCAACCTGCTTCACGCACCATTTCAAGCACTCTTTTAACTAAAACTTTTGAATCAACGCCTTTGTATTGTGGGTCTTTGTCTGAGAAATGATACCCAATATTTCGCATATTGGCAGCTCCCAAAAGGGCATCACATATTACATGACATACAATATCCGCATCCGAATGCCCGACTGCCCCGTGTGTATGCGGAACGATGATTCCACCCAACCAAAAATCTTTACCTTCTTCGAGGCGATGTACGTCGTAACCTTGACCTATTCTTAATTTCATAAACTTTCAACTATTTCAACTATTGCTCTTTTAATTAATTGCGGATGCCACCAAGGTACACATCTGCATTCTTTAGATTTACAAACGTATCCTTTCCGCCCTGAATCATAATGATGGATTGCAGGATATTCGTTCACAAAGGTAACATCTCATTGGATTCTAAATCTGAATACAAAAAACAAATCCTTACAGATTATACAAATATCTGCAAGGATTTGTTTTTAAAGAGTAAGCTAAATGATAATTTTTATATTACGCCATTGCCGTTACTGGACGTTTACGCATATACAAATACAAACCTGCAAAAGCTACAATCAAAATCAATGGAAAAATTATCATCGTGCTAAGCGTACTTTGCCCTGCGGCTAATTCCATGGCATCACCCGTTAAACCCGCTGCGGATTGTTCTGTTTTGGCAGTATCTATCCAGCGACCAATGATTGGTTGAAAAATAGAAGTAGAAAACATTCCAACTCCTCCTACAATAGACATTCCTAATGCCCCAGAAAGTGGCACTTTTTCAGCAATAAATCCAAGCATATTAGGCCAGAAAAGAGCAACGCCCATTGCAAAGAAAACAGCGGCAACATAAGCCATACTGCCCGTTTGTGTACTGAATAAATAAATACCAATGGTGGCAAATATAGCCGAACCAAGCAATACGCCTGTTTGGTCAAATTTTGCAACAATCGGACCCGCAAAATATCTAATAACTGCCATTAAGCCCGTTACCAAAGCTAAAATCAACATTGGACTTGCTCCTGATTTACTCATGATTAATCCTGTCCATTGTTGTGGACCAAACTCCGTAATGGCTGTAATCGCCATACACGCAAACATGAAAATATATAAAGGTGTTGCCATGGCTTGAAAGTTTTTGCCAATTGAAGTTGCACCTTCTGTTTTTGGTTTTGGAAACTCTTGTCCCCAAAACAAATAGGCGTAAATTAAAGTTGGAATCAAAATCAACCAGATTTGTGCTTGCCAGCCCAAATTGGCATCGGTCATGAATTTAGAAAGCAAACTGCCTAACACAATTCCTCCTGGAAACCACATATGGAAGCGGTTCAACTTTGTTCTCATTTCAGCACCTTGATAAGTATCGGCAATCATTGGATTACAAGCAGCTTCCGTACAACCATTCCCAATTCCGATTAAAAAAGTTGAAACTAAAAGTCCGGTATATCCTCCTAAAAGTTGAGGATATAAAGTTAAAATAATACCCAAAGCATGACAAATAAAAGCGACCATCATGATATTTTTAGGTCCAAAAGTATGATAAACCAATCCTCCAACAATCATGGCAATTGGAAAACCTAAAAACCACATTGAATTAATAAAACCTAATTGCTCTCCTGATAAATTGAAGTCAGTTGCCAATTGCGGCAAAATACCCGCACGAATACTGAATGAAAATGCAGTTGTAATCAACGCAAAACAACTTGCATTAAATAATCTTTGTTTGTTAATAGTCTGACTCATAATGGATTAGGGATTTAAAATGTGAATAAATTAATTTTTTTTTTGGTTTTATGAAATTATATACTTGAAAAATTTATCAAAAAAACGAAAAAATATTCAGATTCTATGCACCGATTTATCAGTATTTTTATGAAAATTTGCATTAAATCCCCTTTCCCTCAAAGAAGGAATAACAATATAAATAAATTTTCGCTGAAACTTCTCCTTCGGGGGTCGAGGAGTTTTATCTATTTTATATCATGGCAAGAAAAATTAGAATGGGAATGATTGGTGGGAGCTTGGAGGCTTTCATCGGGGCAGTTCACCGTCGTGGGGCGGCTTTGGATGGTGAGGTTGAATTGGTTTGCGGAGCATTTAGCTCTAATCCTGAAAAATCAAAAGCCACTGGTGAGGCTCTTTATTTGCCTAAAAATCGGGTCTATGGTTCTTTTGAAGAAATGATTTTGAAAGAAAAAGAACTTCCAGAAGGTGAAAGAATGGATTTCGTAACCATCGTTACACCTAATCACGTACATTTTTCAGCCGCTAAAATGGCTTTGGAAAATGGTTTTCACGTAGTTTCTGATAAACCTGCAACGCTTAATACTGAGGAGGTTTATTTATTGAAAGATATTATTGAAAAATCTGGTCTAATTTATTGTCTGACGCATAACTATACTGCCTATCCGATGGTAAAAGAGGCGAAACAGATGATTAAAAATGGCGTTATTGGAAAGATTCGGAAAGTAATTGTTGAATATCCACAAGGTTGGCTTTCGCAATTATTGGAAGCTTCTGGACAGAAACAAGCTGACTGGCGAACTGACCCTGCTCGTTGCGGTGCAGCAGGTGGTGTTGGAGATATTGGTACGCACGCCGAAAACTTAGCCGAATACATCACAGGCTTGAAAATTACCGAAATTTGTGCTGATTTGACCATTTTTGTGGAAGGCAGAAAGTTAGATGATGATGCCAATATGTTGTTGCGTTTTGATAATGGAGCAAAAGGAATTCTGCATAATTCGCAAATTTGTAATGGTGAAGAAAATGATTTAAATATTAGAATTTACGGAGAATTTGGTGGTCTGAAATGGAGACAAATGGAACCTAATACGTTAATTTTGACCAATCAAGAAAAAGGTTCACGCATTATCCGCACGGGTGTGGGTGATTTATCTCCCCAAGCTCAAGCACATACTCGCCAACCAGCGGGACATCCAGAAGGTTACATTGAAACTTTTGCGAGTATTTACCGAAATTTTTCTTACGCTTTACGGGCAAGATGGGGTGAAGTTGCCAAAGAAAATGCGACAGGTGGTTTGGCAGGAGAAAGTGAAATTTTAACGGGTGGTTATGATCCAGAGATTCATGATTTTCCAGGCATTGAGGAAGGGATTAGAGGAATGGTTTTTATTGATACTGTGGTGAAATCTAATGAAGCTGGGGCTGTGTGGACGAAGGTTGAAGTAAAATAGAATTGACAAGCAGATGCTTTGCAATGCAGTTTTAAGAATGGGAAAATGCATTATTTTTTAAATAAATTTTTCAAATCTGCGTTGCGAAGCATTTACGTCTCATCAAATTATACTCGATTTAATTGTACCGTAAACATACTCCCCGCCCCAAAATCACTCTCCACGGTAATTTGTCCGCCTTGGGCTTCGATAAATTCCTTGCTAATAGCAAGTCCGAGTCCCGTTCCTTCCTTTTTTGTGCCTGGAACACGAAAATATTTATTAAAAACTTTATCTTTATATTGCGGAGCAATACCTTGTCCTGTGTCTTTTACCATAAACTTAACGTGTTGATTATCAACGACTATACTTAAATTTATGATTGAATCTTCGTGTGAATAACGAATAGCATTTGAAATTAGATTTATCAAAACCCAA
>JANXRS010000367.1 GCA_025356745.1 Arcicella sp. | reverse complement strand
CTTTTATTGGGCATCTTTGCCAATAAAAAAGTCAATAATTCCACTTCTTCCGTAACTTCAAATTGGTTTTGAACTTTCTTAATCTCTTTTGGATTACGAGCTATTTCAATTTTATTAATTTCTTTCATTCTTTATTTTTTTTCGATTACAAAGTTAAGAAAATTTGGTTGCTTGACAATTTTTGTGGTAGCGACGTATCACATACCCCCAATTTCCTATAAATCATTAAAGACCCTATTGATTCTTGTTATCTAAACCCTTTTTGTTATTTTCGCATAAATAACGGAAAATCCAAGAAAGGGTAACTATGAATTTAACCTCCGAATTTAGTCGAACGGAACAGTGGTTTCTGGCAATATTTCTCATTTTATACCTTGTGTATTTGGGGCGTATATTCTGGATTGCACGCCGTTTAGATACGACTGCCCGTTCAAGTATCTTAAAATTTATACTCCGAAGTTTTTATTTTGGATTAATGATTTTGGCTCTTTTGAATCCATCTTTTGGAGAGATGAAAGGGGCTATTAAGGCTCAAGGGAAGGATATATTTATATTAATTGATGTTTCAAAATCAATGGATGCCACTGATATTCAGCCAAGTAGAATAGAAAAAGCAAAATTTGAAATTAATAGATTTGTCAATAAATTTAGTGATGACCGAATTGGACTAATTATTTTTTCCGAGGATGCCCAAATGTTATCACCTCTTACTTTTGATAGAAAAGCCATTGACTATTTAGTTCCTAAAATAAATACTGATATGTTTTATGAAGGAGGTACAAATTTTACTCCCGCCCTTGAATTAGCATTAAAGAAATTGTCCAAAACTAAATCTAAGGCTCAGTCCAAGGCTATTATTTTAATAAGTGATGGGGAAAATTTTGGAATTGTTAACAAAACTATCTACTCGAAAATCCGACAAAAAGGAATAAGTTTCTTTGCGGTTGGCATTGGTACATCAAATGGAATTACCCTAAAGGAAGGAAATGGTTTTAAAAAAGACGCAGATGGAAATATTGTTATTACCAAATTAGAACCTACGTTAATGAAAAAAATTGCTTCAGAAACAAGAGGTAAATATTTGGAAATCAAAACGGTCTCTAATAGTTTTAATGATTTGATTAATCAAGTAGAAGAAATCACTTCAAACCTTATTGATGAACGTCAAATTGATGTTATTGCAAATAAATATTTTTATTTTCTAATCATTGCATTATTTTTGCTTGGAATTGACGTATTCTTCACGGTAAGTACTTTTGAATTGTGATATTCGCTTCTTTTCTACCCTTGCTGCACCTTAATGATTTTATTAATTTTTAGAATCAATCTGTAATGATTTGAAAAATTTATTTACAAATGTTCACTTAAAAGCCGACATATATCAACTCTTTCATCTTTTATATATTTCTTTGGTTACTCGATAATAGTTCTTTTACGAAGGTAAATATTCGTAACAAAGCAGTTGTTGATGCGCAAAGAGCGTATTTACAAGGGAATTTCTCCGATGCTACTTTGCAATATCAACTTTTAGCTAAACAAACTTTTTTTACACCCCCAGAAGTAACTTTAAACCTTGCAAATTCACTTTTTGAGGAAAATAATATTGCAGCATCACGAAAAAAATACGCTCAATTAGTAAGTTTGAAAGAACCTTTATTAGCATCTACGACTTACTCACAATTGGGAATAATTTTTTGTAATGAAAAAGATACAGTTCGTGCTTTGTTTTTGTTCAAGGAGGCATTAATTCTTAAACCTGATAATGAGATTGCAAGGTTCAACTATGAATTATTAAAAAGACAATATCATCCCCAAAAAGCAGAAACTCAAAAGACCCCAAAACCTAAAAATAATCAACAAATTCCTCCTCCAAAAACTCAAGAGGAAAAGATAGAAACTGCTAAAAATGATTCTCAAAAAGAATTATTGAAAACACTTAAAAACTATGGATTGACCCCCGAAAAGGCAAAAACAATTTTAGATGGAATGAAAAATAGTGAAATTCAATATATCCAACAACGACAAAATTTAATTAAAAATAAAGACTCACGTATCACTAAAAATTGGTAAAATAAATTTATGAGTATTCAGGAAGTATATATTGTATCGGCAGTTAGAACGCCGATTGGAAGTTTTGGAGGGGCTTTGTCAAGCCTGTCAGCTACTGAATTAGGTAGTATTGCCATTAAAGGAGCTATCGAAAAAGCAGGAATAAAACCCGAAATGGTGGAGGAAGTTATTATGGGGAATGTTGTTTCAGCTAATCTTGGACAAGCACCCGCTCGCCAAGCAGCTTTGGGAGCAGGTTTGCCCGTGCAAGTACGCTGTACAACCGTTAATAAAGTGTGTGCCTCAGGTGCGAAAGCCATTATTTATGCCGCTCAAAGCATCATGTTAGGTTTAACGGAAGTGGCTGTTGCAGGTGGAATGGAAAGTATGTCAAATGCTCCTTATTATATTCCTAAAGCAAGATTTGGTTATAAATATGGCTCAAGTTCATTGGTTGATGGTCTAGAAAGAGACGGTTTGATGGACGTTTATGAACAAATCCCGATGGGTGTTTTTGCCGACCAAACAGCTCGAAAATATGGATTTAGTCGTGAAACCCAAGATGCCTACGCCATAGATTCATACAAAAGAGCTAAGGATGCTACGGAAAATGGTTTTTTTGACGATGAGATTATTCCCGTTGAAATTCAAACGAAAAAAGGAATTGTTGTTGTTTCGGAAGATGAAGAATTTAAAAAGGTTGATTTTGATAAAATTCCCCTATTAAAATCTGCTTTTGAAAAAAGAGGTACTGTTACGGCCGCCAACTCGTCAACGTTAAATGATGGTGCTTGTGCTTTGGTTTTAATGTCTCGTAAAAAAGCAGAAAGACTGGGTTTATTACCTTTAGCGAAAATTATTGGTTTTGCAGATTCGGAACAAGAACCCGCTTTATTTACTACTTCACCAACAGTTGCTGTTCCAAAAGCAATTAAAATGGCAAACTTAATAAAGGAAGAAATTGATTATTTTGAAATAAATGAAGCATTTTCAGTTGTACCTTTGGCGTTTGAAAAAATGTTAGAAATTCCTCACAAAAAAGTTAATATTTTTGGTGGAGCTGTTTCATTAGGACATCCACTGGGAGCATCTGGAGCAAGAATTTTAACAACATTGATTTCTGTTTTAAGACAAACTAAAGGTCGTTATGGTGTCGCAGGTATCTGTAATGGAGGCGGAGGTGCATCGGCAATTGTAATTGAGAGAATGTAAAAGGATTTTCGATTTCATATTTTCGATTTCGGATTTAGTGTTTGAAATCGAAAATCCGAAATCGAAAATCCGAAATCGAAAATATGAACACAATAAATACAACAAATTTTAATTTCCCAAATCAAACTGATTTCTATAAAGGTAAAGTTCGTGATGTCTATTCCTTTGAGAATCTGTTGGTGATGGTTGCTTCTGATAGAATTTCAGCCTTTGATGTGGTATTGCCGAGAGCAATTCCGTATAAAGGACAAGTTTTGAATCAGATTGCTGAACATTTTTTAAAGGCTACTCGTGAAGTTGTTCCAAACTGGCTTATTGCCACACCCGACCCAAATGTTAGCGTTGGCTTGAAATGTGAAACTTATCCCGTTGAAATGGTGGTTAGGGGATACTTAGCTGGTCATGCTTGGCGTACTTATAAGTCAGGTTTGCGTGTGTTGTGTGGAGTCACTTTACCCGAAGGTTTGAAGGAAAACGACAGATTGCCAACGCCAATTATTACGCCAACAACCAAAGCCCACGAAGGACACGATGAGGATATTTCTCGGGAGGAGATTATTTCTCAAGGTTTAGTTTCAGAAGAAGAATATGCTCAACTTGAAAAATATACCTTAGCATTGTTTGCCAAAGGAACAGAAATGGCGGCTCAACAGGGTTTGATTTTGGTAGATACAAAATATGAATTTGGGAAAAAGGACAATCAAATTACCTTAATTGATGAAATTCATATCTCTGATTCATCAAGATATTTTTATTCAGAAGGCTATTCGGAACGTCAAGAGAAGGGAGAATCTCAAAAACAATTATCGAAAGAATTTGTTAGGGAATGGTTGATTGCTAATGGTTTTCAAGGAAAAGAGGGGCAACGTATTCCAGAAATGTCAGACGAATGGATAAATCAAATCTCGGAACGCTACATTGAACTTTTTGAAAAAGTAAGTGGTAAGAAATTTATAAAAGCTATTGACATTGATGTTTTGAAAAGAGTAGAAACAAATATTAATAATTACTTGGCTTCAAATCAGTAATTTTACATCAAAAATTAAATTAAAATTTATGGAATTTAAGGTAGAAAAAAACGAACAATTCGCTCTAATCGAACTTAAAGAGACTTCTTTAA
>JANXRS010000348.1 GCA_025356745.1 Arcicella sp. | reverse complement strand
GTTTTATTTCAGTAAATTTTAATCTTGCCTTAGATTTACCGCCCAATGTTCCCGAACAATGGAAGCCTTTGATTATCGCCACGGGAGACCATTATATTTTCGAGAAATATTATCATGCCCCAACCCGTGAAAATGTTCTGTATTTTATGGCTTTTGATAGTCGAAATCCGAACTCAATTTTATCATGTTTGATGGAAGCTCGTGAGAATGCCCGAACCATCCGTGAAAGTATTTCCAGAGAAATGTGGGAATATGTTAATCAAATTTATTGGACGGTGAAAGATGCTGATACCGACAGTAAATCATGGGAATTGGCTCGTTATCAAGGCTTTTTGGAAAATATTAAGTCGGGAAGTCAATTATTTTATGGCATCGTGGATTCCACAATCACAAGGGGAGAAGCATGGCATTTTGGGCGTTTAGGAAGACTTTTGGAGCGTGCTGATAAGACTACCCGCTTTTTAGATGTGAAATATTTCACTTTACTACCAGAGATTGATGCTGTAGGTTCGCCCTTAGATTTATTGCTTTGGTCGGCGGTTTTGAAATCGGTGAGTGCCTATAATATGTTCCGTCAACAGTATCAAATTGTGAATCCGACGGCAATTACAGACTTTTTGTTATTGGATAAAAAATTCCCTCGCTCAGTGATGCACTGCATTCGTCAAGCGGAATTATCTTTGTATGAAATATCGGGAACTGCTATTACCAATTCCTATTCAAATCCTGCGGAAAAAGCATTGAGTAGATTGCGTTCAGAAGTGGAATTTACAGAAGTAAGAGATATATTTAAATTAGGACTGCATCAATATTTGGATGAATTTCAAGAGAAAAATAATGCCGTTGGTGCTGCCATTTTCAAAACATATTTCGATTTAAAACCAGTTATTGAACAAGAATTAATGAATGTTAGGGCTAATCAGTAAGGAGTTTTTTACATTTGTAAAAACAATCGCCCCACAATCAACCACAAAATGACATATTGCTTAGGAATTAAAGTAAAAGATGGACTCATTGCCATTGCCGATAATCGGATTACAGCTGGCACTGAAGTTTACTCAAACAAGAAGATTTCCACTCACCAAATTGGTAATCATACCCTGTTTATTATGACAGCTGGTCTGCGATCAATCAGAGATAAATCAATTATTTATTTCAATCAATTAACTAAAGAAAAAGGTTTTAAGTTTGATTATATGTTTGAAGCCGTCAATGCCTTTGCAGAGATGATTAGAAAGGTGGCAGATGAGGACAAAGCGAGCTTAAAAGCAGAGGGCTACAAATTTAATTTGCATTCAATCGTGGGTGGACAAATGGAAAAGGATGATGAACATAAACTGTTTTTAGTATTTCCAGAAGGTAATTGGATTGAAATAAACGAAGGTTTAAAATATCAAATCATTGGCAATTCAAATTATGGCAAACCATTGTTAAACAGAACTTTAACTTACGAAACTTCCATTGAAGAAGCCTTAAAATTGGGTTTTTTATCATTTGATGCTACCCAAGTAAGTGCTAGTGACGTTGATTATCCAATTGATGTGGTGGTCTATCATAAAAATAGTTTTCATTTGATTGAACATCGTCTTGAAAAAGGACAAATGGCAGACGTGACTAAACAATGGAACGCCCTTTTGAAATCCTCTGTGGATAGTTTACAGAGCGAATGGATTAATGATGTATTGAAAATGTAGAATTTTTAGGGGTTAGGTAACAATTGTCTTTATAGAACTTTTAATATCCCCTACTTAACTTCTAAGACTAATAACACGAACCTAAAAAAATGAATCTAAAAATTGAACATGAACTTCTTTACGAATATACTGATGCGGTTCATTTAGAGCCGCATTATTTATATTTACAACCCAAAAGAAATTCTTTATTGACCTTACAATCTTATACTATTGAGATTGACCCACAACCCGATATTGTGGCTAAAAACCTTGATGCAACTGATAATACCCAACAAATTCTATTTTTCAGTAAGCACGCAACCAGACTTCATATTAAGGCAATATCAATTGTTGAAACTACAGCATTTAATCCACTTTCGTTCGTTTATCATCCCTTTCAGAACAGCCAATTACCGATTGAGTACAGCGAACAATTACAGGTAACGTTGATGCCGTATCTCGTGAAAACAGGCATTACAACGCTCGTTGACCAAACGGCAAGGCAAATTGCAGGAGGAGTAAATTGGAATACGACTTCATTTCTAACGGAATTAAATAAATTCATTAATACTTTTGCTTACGAAGTTAGGGAGGATGGACAACCTAATTCTCCCGAAACCACTTTATTAACGCAAAAAGGTTCGTGCCGAGATTATTCAGTATTATTTATGGCGATGTGCCGAGTGATGGGAATTGCGGCTCGTTTTGTGAGTGGTTATCATTACGGTGACCCTAAACAAGAGCAGTATCTTCACGCATGGGTAGAGGTATATTTGCCAGGCGGAGGTTGGCGTGGATTCGACCCTACGCAAAACTGTTTAGTTTCTGGAAAACACATTCCATTGGGTGCATCGGCAATTTCAGAAGCGGTTACGCCCGTGTATGGGACGTATCGTGGAAGTGCGAAAAGTAATTTTATAACAAAAGTACATTTGGTAGAATTGTAAAAATATGCAAGAATTTATTTACCTAAACGGGGACATTCTCCCCGCAGAAAAAGCTCAACTCCACGTCTCAGACCTTGGCTTATTGAGAGGTTACGGCATTTTTGATTTCTTCCGAGCCATAGATGGAGAACCCATTTTTATCGAAGACCACTTGGATAGATTTGAAAATTCTGCTAAATTAATGGGGCTTCCAATTCCCGAATCAAGGGATAAATTAAGAGAAATTATCCATGAAATCATTCGCTTGAATCCTCACAAACTTTTGGGTGTAAAGATGATTATGACAGGCGGATATTCTGAAGATGGTTACACGCCTTCGCCAATCTCTAACTTGGTTGTAATGGGAAAACCTTTTGATTCCAAACCTGCTGACATAGGTATGAAATTGATGAGTTTAGAATACAGAAGAGAAATTCCCGAAATAAAAACCTTAAATTATATCGTTCCAATTAGAGCCATTCAGCAAATGAAAGCTATGGGGGCAGATGACGTTTTGTATTATAAAGACGGCAAAATTTCAGAATCTTCACGAAGTAATATTTTTATTGTAAAAGATAAGAAAGTAATTACGCCTGTGGATGGTGCTTTATTTGGCGTAACCAGAAAACATATACTGAATTTTGCTAAAAATCATTTTGAAGTAGAAGAAAGGGACGTAACGACTCAAGAATTTTGGGATGCCGATGAAGTTTTTACTACGGGAAGTACCAAAAGAATTATTGCTATTACACAGACTGATAATCAAGTATTTAGCGATGGAAAAGTGGGAAATATCACCAAGAAATTACAAGAGCTTTTTCTAGAAGAAGAAAAAAAATGATATTAGAATCAGCTTTTGAAAGGTGATTTTAGAAATTTTGAGTAATATATGAAAAAATATCGTCTTAATTTTTGTGAAAGTATTAAAAAAAGATACTTTTGATTTTGAGTAAAGATTTATGCTCAATATTCTCTCAATTTATTTACAAACAATTAAACAAATCGTCTTACAATTATGGGTTTAATGTCATTTTTTAAGGGTGTCGGAGAAAAAGTTTTCGGAGGACACAAAGAAGTAGAACCAGCTACGGCTGCAACCGTAGAACCGTTAAGAGCAAGTGCATTATTGGCTCACGTTAAAAATTTAGGCTTACCTTATAACTCTTTAACCGTGAAAACTGCGGGTGATACCGTTATTTTGGAAGGTGAAGTTGATAAACAAGAAGATGCTGAGAAATTGGCGTTGGCAGTCGGTAACGTAGAAGGTGTGAAAGTTGTTGATAACAAATTAAATGTAGCTGAACCAGCCGAAGAAGCAAAATATCATGAAGTTGTCTCAGGTGATAGTTTATCGAAAATTGCTAAAGAATATTACGGTGATATGATGAAATATTCAGTGATTTTTGAAGCTAATAAACCAATGTTATCTGATCCTGATAAAATTTATCCAGGACAAATGTTGAGAATTCCGCCTATGGCTTAATTGCAAGTTATCAGTTATTTATAACTGGTTATTAGTGAAAAAACTAAAAAGCTCAGTCATTTTCGTGATTGGGCTTTTTAATTTTGAAAAGCTTTTAATAACTAATTTTACTTCCTTTTCGCCTCAACTCAATCTCTTTCTGTTTTTTTTCTCTTGCGGCTAATGCCTTCAGTTTCTTTTCCATTTCCACAGGATAGCCCAACAAATCCCTCAAAACAACCGATGCACACACGCCTCCAAAGGCAGCGGGCATATACGAAATTGTTCCATAAGCTGATTTTTTAAAGTTTGAACCATCCGTGAGCATCAATGATTCTTCCATCATTTTCTCGGTTGAATAGACGGCTTTAATGCCCGTTGTAATGCCTATTTTTCGCAATCGCTTTCGCATTAACGAAGCCAAATAACATTCCCGAGTATCGAACAAATCGGCGGTACAGATTTTGGTTGGGTCGATTTTTCCACCTGCACCCATTGATGAAACAATCTGTAAATCTTTCTTATATGCCGTAGTTAAAAGCGTTAATTTGGGAGTAATGGAATCAATACAATCCATAACATAATCAAATTTTGTATTACTCAAAATAGCTTCTGCGGCTTCTGGGGACAGAAAATCACGAATCGAAGTCAACTTTAATTCAGGATTAATTGCCAATAATCGTTCCGCCATTAAGTCTGCTTTGGGTTGTCCATGAGTAGTGGCAAGGGCGGGTAATTGACGATTTCTGTTAGAAGGATCAACGACATCACCATCAACAATGGTCATCGTTCCAACGCCTGCACGAGCAATAAATTCAGCAGCAAACGAACCTACACCACCTAATCCCACGACTAATACATGGGCATTTTGTAATTTTTGGAGACGCTCATCTCCAACTAATAATTTGGTTCTTCCGAGCCAAGCTAAATCACTCATTTTTATTTGCGATAATCTTTAAAATAAATTTCTAAACCGTTTCTCGAATCTGATAATCTGTAACTTTATCAGAATTTCGAGTCATTAATTCTCCAATAAATCCTGCAACAAATAGTTGTACGCCAATAATTATGGCAACTAATGCCAAAAAGAAAAGAGGATTATCGGTTACGTTTCTGAACTTTAAATGATTGGTGATGGCATAAACTTTGTCACCTATTAAATACAAAGTAATTATTGTTCCTATAAAGAAAGACAATATTCCAAAACCTCCAAAAAGGTGCATCGGGCGTTTACCAAATTTTTGGACAAAAGTAATAGACAATAAGTCTAAAAACCCGTACAGAAAACGTTCAATTCCAAATTTAGTTGTGCCGTATTTTCGGGCTTGATGTTGAACAACCTTCTCCCCTATTTTATCAAAACCATTCCATTTTGCCATTACGGGAATGTATCGGTGCATTTCTCCGTAAAGCGTAATAGTTTTAATAACTTCATTTTTGTAAGCCTTCAATCCACAATTAAAATCGTGCAGATAAACACCTGACATTGAACGAGTTGCTGCATTATACAGTTTAGTTGGAATGGTCTTTGTGATTGGGTCAAAACGCTTCTGTTTCCAGCCCGATACCAAGTCATAATCATCTTCCATAATCATTTTGTATAATTCTGGAATCTCATCGGGGCTATCTTGAAGGTCGGCATCCATTGTAATAACTACCTTTCCATGGGCATCTTTAAAACCTACATGAAGGGCTGCTGATTTACCGTAATTTCTACTAAATGAAATACCTTTTATATTTGTATTTTTCTCAGAAAGACTTTTGACAACTTTCCATGAATTATCACGGCTACCATCATTCACAAAAATGATTTCGTAGGTAAATTTATTTTCATTCATCACACGCTCTATCCAAGCGGAAAGTTCGGGTAATGATTCTTCTTCATTATAAAGTGGTACGATGACAGATATATCTAACATTCTTATATTTATAAAATTTTCAAGGATTAATACTCAATTTTCAAAGATTTAAAGTCAAAATATTAAGTAATAATCTTTCAAAAGCATCTCAAAAGCAAGAGAGTAACTCTCGTCAGGATTTTTAATTATCAAGTTTTCTTCTTGAGTTTGTGTTTTTGTAAAACCAAAGGTCGTTATAATTCTTAATATTTTGGTGTCTTTCCGATGCCTAATCGTGAGTTTTTTTTGAGGATAAAGTCCTTCTGGAATAGATAATTCTTCAAAAACTGAACTTTCATGCAAAGGCAATAAGATAACAAATGTGCCAACGGAGGAAATTAACCGTAAAACTGAGCGGATTAAATCTTCAAAAGAAAGCGTGTCGGTGTGAAGCGAATTATTCCGAGTCGTTTCCTTTGCTTTTAAGTGATTATGAAAAAAAGGAGGATTACTAACAATCAAATCGTACTGATTTTGTTGTTCTGAGCGTGTAGAAAATAATTGAATTGAAGTATTAAAAACATTGATTTGCTCTTTGAAAACACTTTCTTGAATATTGGTAACAGCTTGATTATAAGCACTATTTTCTATTTCTACAGCATCAATTTGAGCCGTGGTACGCTGGGCGAGCATCATAGCAACTAATCCCGTTCCTGTTCCAATATCTAAGATTTTTTTCGTTCCATCTATCAATGTATAAGCACCAAAAATACAGGCATCAGTGGTTACTTTCATCGCCGTTTGGTCTTGATGAACGATAAATTGTTTGAACGAAAAATGAGTATTAGCAGACATAATTTTGATAAAATACAAAATTACGTCCTTTCTGGAAATGAATCTTTACTGTAGTGATTATTAACCCAAAAAATATTCGATACGTTTTACAATATCTTTGGCTCCTTGCCCGTAAAGCATGGTTTGATGATTGCCCCAAACTTCGTAATATTGGCAATTTTTCATCAGTTCAACCGTTTCTAAAGCAAATTCTTTGGGTAAAAGAGGAGCATCTAAAGCATAGTTCATTGTGCCGTTTAACAAAATTGCTGGTTGTTCAACGGCTTTAATATAATCGAGCCACGGTTCGCCAAATGAACCTTTCAAAATGGCTTCAGTCATGTTTTCGGGTGATGAACGTTGGGTAATAGTTCCGTCTTCATTGGTCTGTACATCGGCTTGATAATAACTCAGCATCGTGTCTTCCCAATAAGTCATGTACGCCCCCGATTTAACTTTTTCAAGATAAGCATCAAAAGAAGGATAAGTTCGTCCAATCCTGCTTAAAGCGGGAATTAACATTTCCTTTGTCTGTGGATGTAAACGTACCGCTGCATCCAATATAAGCATTTTCTCGATGCGTTCGGCATGATGAAAAGCCATATAAAATGCCAATAAAGCTCCAAAAGAATGCCCCCCGACTATACATTTTTCTAAGCCTAAAACGTCCATTAAACCTAAAATATCTTGGGCGTGATCTTTCATCATATATCCTTCTGAGGGTTTGTCACTTTGTCCTCTTCCCCGCAAATCGACGAAAATAATACGATATTTTTTGCCCAATCCTTCTTTTAATAAACCGTCAAAAGCATGAGCATTGGCGGTAAGCCCGTGCATTAAAATGACGGTTTGCCCTATGGTGTCGGAATCTAAATAATGAAGGTTGATGCCGTTAGTTTTTATGATTTTGCTGGTCATTTCTTAGTTCTTTTCAAGGAAGACACCATTTGAGTAATTTTCTTTCAATTCTCTTTTTAAAACTTTCCCTGCTACATTTTTCGGGAAATCTTCAACGAAAAATATATCGGTTACTTTTTGGTAACGTGCTTCTAGATTGTCGTTGGCAAACTTTTTAATCTCGTGTGTTTCTAAACAATATCCATTTTTCAAAATGACAGCAGCAATCGGTGTTTCACCCCATTCATCATGATTTATGCCAAAAACGGACACATCTTGAACCCCTGGATGTCGAGCAATAACTTCTTCAATATCAATGGGATAAACATTTACGCCTCCCGAAATAATTAAATCTTTTTTCCGTCCAGTCAAGAACAAATACCCATCTTCGTCCAAATAACCAACATCGCCCGTCATGAGCCAACCGTTTTGAATGGCTTCGGCAGTTTTGGCTGGATTTTTATAATATTCCGTCATCAAAAGTGGACTTTTTCCAACAATTTCTCCAATCTTACCATCGGGTAATTCATTACCAAAATCATCCACAATTTTAATTTCCATCAATTGCGGAGCTGCCCCAACTGAACCCGCTTTTTTACGAAATTCTGTTTTATCTAAAATCGTCATGAAACCTTCGGTTAGTCCGTATAATTCATAAAAAATGTTGGGTATTCGACGGTCTAATTCTTCTTTATGTTCGAGTAAGAGTGGAGCTCCAACCGATAAAATATATTCTAATGATTTCAAATTTTCTTGTTTAAATTCCTCCACATTTAAGCAAGAAACAATTTGAGATGGAACAAGAATTGTATGCGTAACCTTTTCATTTTTAATGACTTCTGTAACAGCATGAGGGTCGAAATGGTCAAGAAGAATGTACGTTCCGCCCACGAACATTACTGGAATTAAGGTTAAAAATGAACCATTAAAGACAATTGAACCTGAGTGCATTACTACACTTTCGGGAGTCATTCTGAAATAATTGGCAAACAAAGACCCGTACAAAGCTCGTACTTGATGACTGATAACAATTCCTTTAGGCAAACCCGTCGTACCACTGCTGTACATGATATTGTACGGATCGTGAGGTTGGATTTCAATTCTTGGTGGTTCTGTTTTGAGTTGTATTTCTTTTTGTTGGTGATAATTGTCATAATTGTCAGATGCTGAATCAATTAACCAAAAATTTTCGCTATTTAATTGACTTCTAACTTCGTCAATATACGGCATTAAACTTTGATTTGAAATTACCAAATCAGTATCCGAATCATTCAATAAATTAACCAATCCCAAACCACGAAGCATGGGACTGTTAGGTACGCAAACAGCTCCAATTTTGGCACATGCCCAATAAGTTTCGTAAAGTTCAAAACTGTTGGGTAGTAAGGTTGAAACTTTACTTCCTTTAGTAATTCCGATGGCTAAAAAAGCGTGACAAAGTTGATTAACCGAAGCGTTAAACTCGAAATAAGTGAGTCGTTTTTCGTTAAAAACAAATGCCAAATGATTTGGACGATAACGAGCGTTTCGGGTTAATAACTGACTGATATTGAGCATCTTTTGAATAACGATTTACGAATAGTTTAAATGATGAACTATTTGATAAGTTCGCCATTCAAACTATTCGTTTTATGAATTATTTTTTATAAGGAACATGTGCTTTTAACTCAACTGAAAATAAACGCCCGATTAAGGGAGAACCTACAAATTCACGTTGCTTTGTATTGAAAATATTACTCATCGCAGCACCTACGGTGAAAGTTTTGGAGAGAACATATCCAGCACTTACATCAAACGTTGTGAACCCTCCCAATGGACCGTAATTAAAGTTTTTAAAGTAATTTACCTTTGAACCGTTCGCTAAAGTTGCCGTTACCACGCCACGCTTTCCTGCTCCTGCTTCCGTACCGATTTGACTCCCAGAATAAAAATCAAAACTCTCTACGGCACGCACCGAAAGATTTATGTACAATTTCTTATTCATTAAATTTTGGAAACTCAAAGTAGCCGCCACTCGATTTTTTGGGGTATTTAAACTCTTTTCTTCTGCTGAAACAAAGCCATCACGGTTTGCATCATTTTTGATATTATCGTCAGTAATATCAGAGTTAAAATATGAATATTTAACGCCCAAAGAAATGTCTTTTGTGAAGTAATAATTGATACCTAAATCAACGCCCCAAGCATCCACTTGTCCATAATTGAAATACGTACTGAAAGCAGCACCCGCCAAAGCATTATTGGTAACCGTACCTGGAATCAATAAATTTTGAGTAGGAATATTAATATTTCCCACGCTCAAAGCACGACCTCCCACGGAGATAGCAGGACTCAATAAGTTCTCGGTGCGTCCATAATAACCATTCACGTCGATATATAATTTCTTGCTAATCGTACCTTTATAGCCTACTTCCCAAGTTCCAATTTGTTCAACTTTCAATTTATCGGTTATTTTTACAGCTTCAGGATTAGCAGGATTTGCTCCATTTGGAACATAACTTACACCACTTCCATTTCCGAATACGATTCCAAATACGTTTGCCGATTGAAAGAGAATGATTGGAGCGGCATTGGCACGTCCATAAGTCAAGCGGAAACTACCATCTTTTACTGTTTTTACGATGGCAATTTTTGGGGCAAATAAATTCCCAAAAACACTGTGATTATCCACACGAGCCGCCCCTACAATTTTGAATTGGGCGGGCAACGTTTTTTCCAATTGAATCGCTCCACCAACCTGTTCAACCAAAATTAAATTTGAGCCCTCCGTACCTGGAACATTACTATCCGCCAATGAAGTACCGAAAGTATTTGGACTATCCTTTTGGTACGACAAAGAAGCAACCATATTCAAACCGATATTGTCCCAAGCATTATTGTACTGAACTTCACTGTTCAAACGACCAGAGGATTCTTTGAATCTATTTCCAAAACGTAAGGCATTAGTCTGGGCTTCATCAGGAGTAAGTTTACCAACTATTGGTCCCAAACCAAGCGTTGTCGCAGGGATTGTACTGTTTAATCGGTTGGTGTAATCACGGGTATAAGAGGCTATTCCGTAAGAATCGCCTACGTTTGTCCACGTATAATACAATTGAGCGAACAATCTTGGTG
This sequence comes from Arcicella sp., assembly GCA_025356745.1. Lineage (GTDB taxonomy): Bacteria > Bacteroidota > Bacteroidia > Cytophagales > Spirosomataceae > Arcicella. Next base: position 751 of record JANXRS010000348.1, on the reverse strand, counting down.
AGACATAACGACCTTGTAAATACGAAAATCTCCAACCGTCAATTTGGTTACGTCCCACATTATTTACCGCTAAAAAACTGTTTACACTTGCACCATAAGACACAATTAAATCACTTTTTGGCGTAATACTATAATACAAAGCCGCTTCGCCACGTTGGTGTTTGAATTGAAACGTTTTTACAATTTCGGGTACTGAACGAACTGGTCCGTAAAAGCTATTATTACCCACATAAACGCTATCGTTGAAAGTAAAATCATTCCCTTGCGTATGTTCAGCCGTAACTTTGAAGGCGAATTTATCTGATAATTTTATGGCGTGACGAAGCCTGAAAGACAATACACTTTGATTACCCGCATCAATTGCAAAGGTTGTTCCTTGGTAACGGCGTGGGTCTTTGCTGATAGTATTTACCACGCCATTGTGTGCATTTGGTCCATAAAGTGCCGAATTTGGTCCCAAAACAACTTCTACTCTTTCAACATCTTCTTTGATAATCGTGTTCATAATTCCCGCTGCCAAGCCACTTCCGCCCGCCATCATCGAGTTTCGTCCGTCGGTCATAGCTAAAATTTTGGCATTGAAGGCATTATTAAAACCCCGTGCATTTATTCTTTACTACTGGACATACAGGAGTTTTCCCTGATCAGCATTTTTAAAAATGTCGTTTAATAAGCCAATGAATCTTTTCAAGGACCAAATTTTAGCTTTGATGATTGAAATCCCTTGCCTGAAATATGAAGTTGCCAACCG
>JANXRS010000329.1 GCA_025356745.1 Arcicella sp. | reverse complement strand
ACCCATCAACAAGTAGCTGATGTTCAAGATAAACTCAATAACAGACCAAGAAAAAAATTAGGTTACTTTTCTCCTAACGAATTTTATAAAATTAATTTCTTAAATAATGAAGTTGCATTTGCGACTTGAATCCAGCATATATAACAAGGTGGATAGCCATCGCCACCATCAAATTATTTTGGATTTGGAATCAAATCTTTTGATGAAAAACAAAAACAGATACTTCACCAAGAGGCAATTCGGTTATTGAAAAAACAAGCCAATGATCGGTCTGTCTTTTATTCATTGGCTTCTTATCTACGTTCTCATAAAATTGAAGTTCTCACTTATTTTTCAATTACCAACTTGCTGACAGAGGCTATTCGTAAGCGAGATGCCAACTTGATAAGCATCATGCCCGTATGGTTGGTGTGAGTTATGGTACATTCTCCATACTCTTAGAGAAATTACAAATTTCTTTCCTTGAATATCAAAATGAACAACTAACCAGAAAAAGAGGGAAGAAATCTTCTCTTATTCTAGCTAACCAATTGCTTTTGACAATGCTATATTTACGTAATTATGATACGCTACTCAATATTGGTTTTCAATTTGGTATTGGTGAGTCTTACGCTCAAAAGCGTTATACATTCACAAAAATGCTACTCTTGCGTTGTTTAAATTTACCCGATGAGGCATCCTTAAAAGATACTCACTATGAAACTTATAGCAGAAATAAATGCAGGAATAAGAAGAACTTTAAAAATTCCTAAAAAAATAACTATTGAATGGCACAGACTGATATTACTAAAATGTCTAATAAATTGTGTTCGATTCGGCGACCCGATTTGCGACGATTTATACGAAAATCGGGAACGTCTTGAAAAAATGTTTGCCAGTTCATCTGACAAAGTTCTTAGTTTTATAAGTAAATCGCATTTTTAAATGCGTTCAACCTGTCTTTGTATCTAAAAGAAACGGAATTTACTTCTATTTCTCCCTGATATGTAGAAACTTGTCTGTCATATTTTAATTTTAACAATCCTATCCTTATAAATAAGTGCTGGGACATATTTACTCATGGCATGACTTAACTTAACTCATAAATAATTGATACTGAACAAATTGTAATCAGTCATGCCATGAGTATTATGCTAACTTAATTTATCTAAGTACTTATTTTAGTTTATTTTGATTTTCTAGACCAATAATTTCATCTAAAATAGGTCTTATTTTATGGAAAATTTTGTTAGCATAACTCTCAGAAATCCCATAAGAAAATCCTAAGCTTAAAAAAGTAGGATATTGCCTTAAATATTCCAGTGTGAGTAATAATTGATTAGCAATACTGAATTCTTCATCTAATCCCCGGTTAGAAGTAGGATTTTCTAATAAAAAAGTATATGCGGTATCGTTTCCAAAAGTCCAAATTTAATCCCAAAAAGGCGTTTGCAAATCTGAGGATTATCTTGCAATGATTTATACTTGTCATTCATAATCAGTTATTTACAACAAAAATACTTAAATATCAATTAAGAATGAGGTCTACTGAATTCTAGTTTAATCCCATTTTAAGTATTTTTGCCAGTTATGTTGTTCTTTAAATCCAAGAACTTCACGGATTTTGCGATTTGAAAACAAGGCTTCATGCTCTCCCAATTCACGAATAATTGGCACATTAGGGAAGAACCTTTCAGCCAATTCTTTGCTGGGGATAATGGCACCGTTATGATCATTTCCAGCATTGAAAATCTCATACCCAAGTCCGTCTTTTTTCAAACATAAATCCACTATCTGTCCCAAATCACGTGCATCTATGTAACAGAAGGCATTTCTGCGTCGCACTTCAGGGTTATTAAAATAATGGGGAAACAGTTCAGCGTATTCGTGAGGTTCAATCACATTTCCGATACGCAGGGCATAAATATCAAAGCCTGACCGTTGCTGGAAACTCCTTGCCGTTTTTTCATTGACAACCTTCGATAATCCGTAGCTATCCATAGGGTCAACGTCATAATCTTCCTCCAGTGGCAACGCTTTAGGGTCAGTATTGCCATCTGAAAAACAAATACCATAGGTGGTCTCTGACGAAGCAATAATAATCTTTCTAATTCCAAGTTTAACAGCTGCTTCAATCACATTGTATGTACCTATGGTGTTAACCCGAAAAGTTTCATTATCAGGTTTGATTAGAATTCTAGGTACAGCAGCAAAATGTACTACGGCATCAAATTTTGGTACGCCATTACCTGCTTCTAATTCATCTAATCCAGAATATGAACTCATGGCATTAAACATTTGTCCAGAATCTGTAATATCAGCTATCAGATTATCTACCCCTGCATAATTCAAAGGTGTTAGGTCAACGTTTAGCACTTGATGTCCTTGTTCGAGAAGGTACGGAATTACGTGCTTTCCTGCTTTTCCCGAGCCACCTGTA
>JANXRS010000322.1 GCA_025356745.1 Arcicella sp. | reverse complement strand
TGATGAAGGGTCGAGTGGAATTATTGAAAATGTTTCCTCAGCATCGGGAGGTCGTGGAGATGCTCACTTATTAATACCTTAACGACAAACATCCCGAAATAACCTCATTACGAGTTAACTTTCGGGATGTTCAGACAAAGGACTAACATATCTAATTAATTACTTACTTGCTATAACCTGTGAATTCACAATCGTTTTACCTGCAATATAATCTTTAGCAAATATTTTATAATTATCAAAAATCTGTCTTGTTGCTACTCTGAGGGCTTTTTCGTCAATCTTGTGCGTTTCTGGTTGAGCAATTCCTGCAGCGTATCCCATCCAAATTGGACGATTAGTATCATTTTCAACAAACTGTAATAAAAGTGTTCCTTTTCTAAGTCTTATTCTGCGGAGTTCTTCGTTCATATTTTCTTTTCCTAATCCTCTAAATGAACGTTGCAAAACTGATAAATTTACATCATTGGGAAAGAGGGCGTAAAAAACGATTAGATTTGGGCGATCTTTCGAGTCCTGATAGCCTCTAAGTTTCATCTGATTCCCGATTTCATCAATCACAGCCTGAAATTGATAGGTTGTATCTACAACACTAAACTGTTTTTCAACAGTTGTAAATGATGCATAATTAGGTTTAAAAACTTCGTCTTCAATTTCCCGATGACAGGCAGTGCCTATTTGGTAACCATTCCGATTGCAAGAAGTCAATGCAATAAATGTAACAAAAAAGAGCAAATAGATTTTTTTCATAATAAAGTTAAGTTTATTGAATTAAAGTCATAACCATCTGACTATCAGAAAGTTCAATAATTGTCTAATTTTGTGGAATTTAAAAAAACTAAATACGTTTTATAAATGAGGATTATTTTTGAAAAGAATTTATAAATTTAAAGATGAATAAAAAACCAGTGATTCGTATAGATGTTGTATCAGATGTAGTATGCCCTTGGTGTTATATTGGAAAGCGTAGGCTTGAAAAAGCTATTGAAGGTACACAATCTTCTGATAGCGTGCAAGTTAAAGAGGTAGAAATTGTATATCATCCTTTTCAACTTGACCCTTCTGTTCCCACGGATGGCGTAAGTTTTCAGACTTATATGGAGAATAGATTTGGAAGCAATTTTGTTGAAAAATTTCACCAAGTTGAACAAGCTGCCCAAACTGAAGGCTTAATTTTTGACTTCTCTAGTTTACCGAAAACTATTAATACTCTTACACTCCATCGCTTACTTACGGTAGCTTTGCAAGATGGGATTCAATCGGAAGTAAAAGAATCTTTGATGAAAGCCTATTTCGTTGATAGACAAGATCTTACACAAGAAAATATTGTGGTAGAAATAATGGAAAATTGCGGTTGGACGGCTGAAAAAACGTTGGGGATTATTCACTCTGACAGGGCTGTAGACGAAGTAAAAGAGGAAATGAATTATTATCGTCAATTAGGCGTAACGGGCGTTCCATTCTACATTTTTAATCAAAAATATACTGTTTCTGGTGCTCAATCTGCGGAAGTTTTTGCAGAGATTATTGAGAGGGTTTCCAAGGAAATGGAGATTGAAATGGTGGTAGGAGAAGTTTGCGATATTGATGGTGAGAATTGTTAGGAATAAAATTATTTTGTAGTTTGTTGATTGGCAAGTTTTTAAGTAATTTAATCGTAAAAATATCATACTGATGATGGCATGACTCAATAACATTTTCATCGTCATAATTAATTTATGAGTTAAGTCTTGCTATAAAATGAAATCTTATTCAAATGTCTCATAAACCACAAACTGAACCCAATTATTTAAATAAAATCAGTTTGAGATATGAAGAAGCAGAAAGATAAATGCTAAAATTATCTACGTTTCTGTTACAGGTTATGGAGAAACAGGTTCATATTTTCATTTAGCAGGACATAATTTAAATTATATTGACGGATACGCAAGCTATTTTGAGAGAATTGGGTTGGTTAGAAAATTCTACATTCTAACCAACGCATTTCCTCTCAAAACAGGTAATACATCATATAAATCATGTTGCAAACAATAAGCTATATCTTTCTGAATACCAAGGCGTTGTAGTCTTTTTACGTGTGAAGATGAGGCTACGAAGGCCAACAAATTATCTTTACCCAAAGCGTATAATCGTTGAGCCATTAAAGCGGCATCTTCCTCAACCATAAACTCATCATTGAGACGCTCTACTAATGCTCCTGCAAAAAGCGTATCTTCCAAATTTGGTTTGCCTTTCCAACCTGCACAAAGAATCAAAACATCATATTGTTGGTCACGCAGATAAGTTGCCAAAGCTCCTAAATTCAAAAAAGAACCAATCATCACTTTTACGGCAGATTTTGATTTTGTGATTGCTAATGTTCCATTTGTAGTAGTTACACATATTGTTGCGCCATGCACTTTTTCAGTCATATAACTAAACGGAGAATTATCAAAATCGAATCCTTCGGAGGTTTTGCCGTCTCTTTCGGCGGCGGCTAAATAGCCCTGACGTTGGTATGAAATACATTCATCAAGCGTAGCAACGGGGATAATTGCCTCTACACCATTAGCGAAGGCAGTTGTCATACAAGAAGTGGCTCTAAAAATATCCACGACTACTACGATAGAGTTTTCAATGTCGTGCAGATGTAATAATTCAGGGGTTAAACAAACGTCTATTTTTTTCATATTATTGTGGTAATATATTTTAAATATTAAGCAGTAGGAATGGACTTTTGCGATGTATTCTTTTATCGCTTGAAGCCCAAGAATAAAGCATAAAAACTATTTTAAAAAAGGCATTTTTGTTACAACAGCCTTCAAATATTTGTTACGAATATTAATATAAATTTCAGAACCATTTTTTGCATATTCCATTACTACGTAACCCATTCCAATACCTTTACTCATAGATGGCGATTGCGTTCCAGAAGTTACTTCACCAATGATATTTCCTGCGGCATCCATGATTTCATAATGTTGTCTTGGAATTCCTCGATCAATCATTTCGAAGCCTACCAATTTCTTTGTAACTCCGTTTTCTTTAATTTTTTTGTGTAAATCAGAACAAATAAAATTTTTATTGAACTTGGTAATCCAACCTAAACCTGCTTCAATGGGCGAAGTCGTATCGTCAATATCGTGTCCATAAAGACAATAGCCCATTTCTGTTCGTAAAGTATCTCTTGCTCCCAAACCAACAGGCATTATGTTAAATTCTGCTCCAGCCTCAAAAATAGCTTTCCACATGGCCTCAGCATCTTTATTCCAAACATAAACTTCAAATCCTCCTGCACCCGTATAACCCGTTGAGGAAATCAAAACGTCTTCAATACCTGCAATTGTGCCAGATTTGAAGCTGTAATATTCCATAGAATCTAAATCTAAATCAGTCAATTTACGAAGAGCGTCAATCGCTTTCGGACCTTGAACGGCAAAGAGACTCAATCCGTCAGAAATGTTTTCCATCTCTACATCAAAAGTATTATTTTGCTGTAACCAATTCCAATCCTTCTCAATATTAGAGGCATTCACGACTAAATAATATTCGTTTTCATTCCAACGATATACCAATAAATCATCCACTATTCCACCTTGATCATTGGGTAAACATGAATACTGCACCTTACCATCAACCAAAGCTGAGACATCGTTTGAGGTAACATATTGTAAAAACTCCGTTGCACGCTCGCCTTTGACCACAAACTCACCCATGTGTGAGACATCAAAAACGCCCACTGAATTACGCACCGCCAAATGTTCTTGAATAAGATTTGTATATAAAACGGGCATCGAATAACCCGCAAAAGGTACCATTTTAGCTCCGAGAGCCACATGAAGGTCGTTAAGGTGTACGAATTTTGGTTGTTCAGTTTGTTCCATTGGTGAATAATTGATTGTTGATGACACAAAAGTACAAGAAAAAACCTGATAGTCAGAAATGACCATCAGGTTATAAACTATTATTCTAAAATTATTTGTAATTACTCTTGATACAAAACCGACAAAACCGTCTGTCCAACTGCTTTGAGAGTATTTTTATCAATATTCGTTATGTTATCACCGTGCGTATGATGATATTGCCAAAAGAATGTTGGGTTGTTTGGATGAAGTTCAACAATATCAATCATTTGGATTTTTGCAACCTCATTTACTGCTGTGTGGTCGTCTGTTAAACCTCCGCCTTCGGCATCAACAAAAACCGTTGAATACCCCAAACGGCTGGCAATATCCCAAATGTTACGAACAATCATAGGGGCGTACCTCATAGACTCGCCCTCATGCGGGAAAATTGCTCCTTTCCCTCCAACCATATCTAACAAAATTCCATAATATGCCGTATAGTTTTCTTTGTGCTTATGAGCCGCCCAGTATTGTGAACCCAATCCCCAAGAATCAACTTTATGATTTCCTTCGTAATCTTCAGGTTCGCCATGATCTTCTACATCAAAGAAAATAATATCCACCCCAACGTTAGGCTTTTGCTGTGCTTGTTGAATAGAACGAGCAATTTCTAACAGAACAGCAACGCCACTGCCACCGTCATTTGCTCCGTCAATAGGTGATTTTTTATCGACTGAATCTTTATCTGCTATCGAGCGAGAATCCCAGTGTGCGGTTAATAAAATGCGTTTTTCAGCCTTTGGATTGATGCTTCCGATGATATTTCGGGCATTCATTTTTGTACCATCATATTTAGTAGCAACAAAATCCTGACTAATAACTTCACAACCAAATTGCTTCAATTTTGCGATTAAATAATCTCCACATTCTTTATGGGCTTTGGTATCAGGAACTCTTGGACCAAAATCCACCTGTGCTTTCACATACGCAAACGCAGAATCAGCCTTAAAATCAGGCGAAGGAATTAAAGAAATATCTTGTTTGGGCGTTGCAGCAGGTTTTTGGCAAGATTTAAAATAAACTACCACGCTTGATAAGACGAAGATTGATAAGAGTATTAGGGAAATTCTTTGTGTTTTCATTTTGAAAATATTCAATTAATGCTAAAGTTTAAAATGATTTTATGGAAGGATGTTCTCTAAACACATTTTGTAGCAGTAAAAAATCGGTCAAATTTGTAGGCTGATTTGTTATTGATTTTTGTTCTCAGTTCGTTAATGAAATCCCTTCTATCGTTTAAAATTACGCCATGATTTAGATAAAATACATCGTCAATCATATTTTTTATTTCTATTCTTTGCCCAATATCTAAATCCGTATTGGGTATAAACCGATGCGTTTCTTCATCATAATCAAAATACTTTTCGGGCAAATAATCTTCGGAATCTGGTTTAAGATAATAGACAATGTCTTTGTTTGATTTTCTACTGTTTATTGTAGAATCAATCATGAATAGATTATCCCAAAGCCAGTATTGATTATCTTTCAAATGATGGTCAAAATGCTCTAATTCTCCTGCGTGATCGGTTCTCGTAAATTCAACTTCATCCGTAATTTTATAATCTCCATCAGTCCAATTATCTGATTTATAGAGACTTGGCACACAAATAAACCTTTCTGTATAAGCACAAACTCCCTTCTGGCAACGATACAATTCCATTACAATATCATCGTAATAGGTTCTGGAATTAGGATGTTTTTTATTTTCTAAATTATCAACCCATTTTTTATATTTGGTTGATAAAAGGGTGTCGTAGTTTTTATCTATTTTTTGCATGGGTTAGTTCCACTTTGAAAGTTCTTTCGATAGTTTTTCGATGTTTTTGATGATGTCTAATACCTCCACAGAATGCTCCTGACCTTGTTTTATTAGCTTTTTGAATTTTACGTTTAACGTTGCTAATTCATCTAATTTAATTTTACGGTCGGGCGAACCATCATCTTCCAAATCAAAAACTCTTTGCAAAATATCATCCCAACGCATATATTTTGGATTCCATTTGTAGTTATCAATGTGGTTTTCTCCTTCAAAATAGGTCTCTCTATAAACTTTTCCTTGTTTATTGAATTTCAATTCCACAATCTCCCATGGGTCAAAACTGGATGCAATAATGGGGGAATGCGTTGAATAAAAGAACTGACAACTCTCCGCCAAAGAGGAATAATAATCAACAATCGTTCTCTGCAAATCTGGATATAACGAACGCTCAGGTTCATCAAAAAGGATAACAGTATGTTTTGGTTTTAGCAAATATAAAGGTAAAGCACTCAAAATGACCTGTTTAGTACCCGTACTCCAAAGCCCATGCGGAATTTCATTACCTTCAAAATCTTCTACTTTAATAAACCCAATATCATCTTTTGTTTTAAAATCTAATTCTGTTTTTACTCTAAGTTTAAATTTAGCTAATAAAGGGTCTAAACAATTATCAGCAACGTCTTTTATTGGATTAAATTCTGTTTTTTTCCAATCTTCTAATTGTTTAACCGCTTTTTGAATTGCTTTAATATCACTGGAAGATTTTTCAGCAATTTTTGAAATATCCTGCCTTATTTTTAATTCTTGTTCTTGATAAGCCTGTATTTTTTCGAGAATTAAATTCCAAACGGCAGAAACTTTATCTTGACTGAAATCAACGATATTTCTATCTTCAAACTTACTTTCTGTTTCAAAGTCAATATCATAATTTAAATTTGCTGGAAAATAGACCAGCTTTGATGCGATATTATTTTGCCATTTTTTATCATAAAATTCAATAACCTCCTTACTTGTTATCTCATTTCCACTATGTTTAGCATTATTCCAACCGCCCCAATATTCATCATTACCAGATGATTTCCCAAAAAAAATATCATTAACTAAGTATTCATTTGAAGTACCAAAATGTATGTCAAAATAAATGTTGGCAAAAATACTATTCCTCCCACTTTTGATAATCAAGTTAGTTTCATAATCATACAGAAGCTGTGGCATTAATTCCAACAGACTCGTTTTCCCCGTCCCACTCTGTCCAATAAAACACACTTTATCCAAAGGTTTTCCTGCATTTTTGTGTCCTTGTGGGTAGGTCAAATCAAGGGTAAAATCTTTAAATTGGTGGAAATCTTTGATATGTATTTTTGAAATTTTCATTTTTAAAATTCTTTAGGAAATAAAAAACGATAGCTATTTTTTCAAATATAAAGCTATCGTTCTGTTTTGACAAATGTATGTGGGTAATTTGTGGTAGGACAGGTTTTACTCCAAAGCCTTATAAACTATATCCATCACTCTACGCCTGATTTTTAAGGTATTAATTTTGTTATTGGCCGCCGATGGATTTACTCGGTTCGATAAAAAAACGAAGACTAATTCTTTCTCTGGGTCAATCCAAACGAGTGTGCCTGTATAACCTGAATGTCCATAGGAATTTGGAGAAACTTTATTGGAAACGAAATTACTTTCACCGTCAAATGGCAGTTTGTCCCATCCTAAAACTCTTTGACTTCTTGTTGAACGACTGGTTGTAAAGAGATTTATCGTTGATTCACTTAAAAATTGTTTGTTACTAAAACTCCCTTTGTTAAGGTTCATTTGGAGCAATTTTACTAAGTCGGATGCAGAACTGAACAATCCTGCATGACCAGAAACTCCACCTAACATGGCAGCCGTTTGGTCATCTACTGTTCCCTGCAAAAGCCTCTCTCTGAACGCATTATCATTTTCTGTAGGGGCGATTTTAGTACTTAAAATATGATTTAAAGGGTTAAAACCCGTTGTATTCATCGCTAAAGGTTCATAGAATTTTTTTGTCGTAAAAATGTCTAAAGGCTGATTTATTAATCGTTCGACAAAATGTTGTAAAATCATGAACCCCAAGTCGCTATACACACAAGGGTATAATCCATCTCGGTCTTTTTTATTTATCAATGGCGACTTAATAATCCATCGCCAAATGGAATCTCTGATGGCTGGTTTCGCATACATTCCATTTGCCACGCATAAAGTACATTTTTCTGTTTGTTTAGCACTATAAAAATCCGTTTTCCAACCCAGAGGAATTCGAGTTCGCTCCCAAAAAGGTATATACGCTACTAATCCCGCCTGATGCCAAAGAATATCTTTGATAAGCATATTTTCCTTGTTCGTACCTATCAATTCGGGTAAATAGTGAGAAGCCTTTTCGTCTAAACTAAATTTCTTTTGATCGTATAAGTACATTAAAGATTGAAGCGTTGCCGAAACCTTTGTAATAGAAGCTAAATCGTAGACTGTATTTGCATTAACAGATAGACTATTAGTATCATACGATAATTTTCCAAAGTTTTTTTCATATACTATTTTTCCTTTACGAGCCACTAAAACCTGACAACCTGGGAATATTTTTTGAGCAATTGAAGATTGAAGTAATGGTTCAATAGCTGATAATTCTTCCGATTTCATACCCATGCTTTCTGGTGAGGCAGTGCTTAATTTTCCAACCGTTGAAAGCGTTATTCCGTCACCCGCTTTGAAGAGATTTTCAACAGAAACAGGCAATTTTCCTATCGCAGGAATTTCGCCGAAAAGCACTCTTGCCATTGCTTGATAAGCCGTTGGGTCGTCTTCATATCCACAAATTAAGGCGGTTGGTTCTGGAAAATATTTCAAACTATATGGATTCCCAAACACGCAAACCACTACTTTTTGAGCTTTTTGTTCCAAACGTTTTACAAAATTCTGAATACCATAGTCAACTTGTAATTTATTGGCAGATTTTCTATTAATGTCATGAACACTCAATACGACCGTTGTGGTCGAATCCACGCTTTGAAGCACGGTATTAAAAAACGCTTCATCCGTTTTTATAGTATTCGCAAAATGTTGAAAAGGAACAATTTTACTTAATTCTTGTTGAAAATGATTTCCAATGGGAATATCTAAACCAATCGAAACAAATTTACTTTTATCAGCTAAAAAAGGCAAAATATTATTCACATCTTTTACCACAGTAATAGCATTATTAAATAATTCCTGCTTGATTTGGGTCGCTTCGGGTGTGTTTAAATCTTGATACAAATTATTGCTGTCGATGTATTTGAACTGATTTAGTCCAACCCAATATTTCGCATGGAGAATTTTTCTTACTCGATTATCAATGTCATCTTGTTGAACTAACCCCAAATTAATTGCTTCTTTAATTTTACGGATACCTTCAGGAATATTTTCTGAATACAAAAGAATGTCATTTCCAGCAATAAATGCCTGTAAATCAACCTCTCCTGATGTTATTTCCTGTCCCTGACGGACACTTTTCATGTTTAAGGCATCGGTAATGACCAAACCCTTAAAACCCATTTCATTTTTCAATAAAGTGGTAATAATACTTTGCGAAAGAGTGGCAGGTTTCCAATCATAAAAAGGTACTTGAAGATGTCCAACGATAACCGTTTTTATTGAATCATTAATCAATTGTTGGAACGGATATAATTCTACATTTTTTAAACGTTCAGCCGTGTATGAAACCTGTGGAAGCGTAAAATGCGAATCCACTTGGGTGTCACCGTGTCCAGGAAAATGCTTGGCACAAGCCAATAATTGATTATTTTGCATTCCTTTCATGTAGGCACTACTTTTCAAAGCCACATTCTCACGCAATTCCCCGAAAGAACGATAACCAATTACAGGGTTGTTTGGATTGGAATTTATATCAACAACGGGAGCAAAATTGAGATGAATTCCCAATCGTTTGCATTGGCGAGCAATTTCGCCCCCCATTTTGTAAATTAAGGTATTATCTTGAATTGCCCCGAGCGTAATTTGTTTCGGAAATGCCATCGTGGAATTCACTCGCATTGCCAAACCCCATTCGCCATCAATACCCATTAATAAGGGTATTTTAGTGGTAGATTGAAACCGATTATTTAAACTTGCATAAGCATTAGGTTCACCTTGAAAGAAAATTAAACCACCAATATGATTAGTAGAAATCAGATTTTCAATATACTTGTAATGAGCCTCTCCGTGCGTAGGATTAATGGCAACCATGAAAAATTGCCCAATCTTCTGATTATTATCCATTGAAAAAAATACACTATCAACCCATTGATTTTCAGCGAGTAAACTATTAGTGATAAATGCTGGAGGAGGCGGAAAAATACTGAGAGATACCTTCTTTACAACAATTTTTGAAGACTTAAAAAAATGCAAAAATGTGTTGTTAAACTCTCCAATCACGGGCGTGCGGAACACCACCCAAAGGAAAACAAGCGTTAGAAAAAATAGTGATAAACGTTTTAACATTAAAAAGTAATTGTGGTTAAATCAAGCAACGGTGGGATTACAAATTTAGTACAAAATGAGTGCCAATAAAAGAATTTTGAGAGATAGTCTACCTAATAGAAGGATTGTGCGGATTGAGTAACATTTAAGATCAAAGATAGTTTAAGAATAGGAATTCAGTAAAAACGATTAGTTTTGTAAAAACATTATTTAAAGTGCATCAGAATAAAACTACAATATTTCAAAATTTAGGATTGATAGATTACCAAACTGCTTGGGATTATCAAGAAAAACTTCATGCCGAAATTGTAAGTATTAAACTTGAAAATAGAAATATGTTACTTGAAAATCAAGTAGATACACCTAATTATATGCTCTTTTGTGAGCATCCTCACGTTTATACTTTAGGCAAAAGTGGCAAGCCAGAGCATCTTTTATTAGATGAAAAAGGCTTGGAGAAATATCAAGCAAAATACTATAAAATCAATCGGGGAGGTGATATTACTTATCATGGGAAGGGGCAATTAGTTGGATATCCAATCTTAGATTTAGAAAATTTTTTTACCGATATTCACAAGTATTTGCGTTCTTTAGAAGAAGCTGTTATCAGAACTTGTAAAGATTTCGGGATTGAAGCGGGGCGAATTCAAGGACTTACAGGCGTGTGGATTGACCATATCAAACAAGAAAATCCAAGGAAAATTTGTGCGATGGGCGTAAAGGCAAGTCGCTGGGTAACGATGCATGGATTTGCTTTAAATGTCAATACTGATTTGAGCTATTTTCAACACATTATACCTTGTGGCATTGATGATAAAGCAGTTACATCCATGGAAAAAGAATTAGAGCAATCGCTTGATTTTCAAGAGGTTTCGGGTATGATGCTGCAAAATTTAAAAGATATTTTTGAGATTAATAACTAAAATTGATTGGTCTCTTTGCCTAAAACTAATTATGAAAAAAGATATAGAATTCCCAACCGTTGAGGGTATAAAAATAACAATTGCCCGAACGATGAACGAAAATCAAGAAGCTGAATGGGACGTATATTTAATTAATCGTTTGAAAATTCCCATTAATAATGTCTTTGTTACTTCACGAGGCTATGGTTTTAATAAAGATGGTAGTCCAATTAAAACCTCTCAATTACGCCATTTTTATAAGGACATTTCAGCTGAACAAATCATAAAAATTGAAATGATTGATCCCGAAGTTTTCCATTTAAATAATGAATATTGGGTAAGCTATTTTATTGATAATCAGGTATTTGATAAGAAATTTATCTTCGTTCCAGACAGTATTAGAGAAGAAAATTTAATTCTTATTGACCTATTGAATTTGGAGGGAATTTTGCACGAGTAAATTTATAGCACGGACGGTTCAACAGTCTTGTCCGTGAATAGTTGATAAAAGTAAAACTACATTTAGGACTGGTGAATCGTCGAACTGTCCGTACTATAAACAAAATCATGGATATTCAAAAACTCGCCAAAAACTTATTATTTATAGACATAGAAACTGTTTCGGCAGAAAGTGATTTGAACTTACTTTCAGATAGAATGAAGGCTCTGTGGCTACATAAAGCCAGTTTTCTAAGTAATCCGACCAATCTAAATGATGAAGACTTCTATTTTGACCGTGCAGGAATTTATGCAGAATTTGGAAAAATTGTTGCCATTGGTGTTGGCTTTTTTCATTGGAACGATGACAAAAAAATTTGCCTAAAAGTGAAATCAATTAGTAATGATGATGAGGCTCAAGTATTGAGAGATTTTAAGATTTTACTAGAACAAAAATATAAACCTACTACGCTTACTTTATGTGCTCATAACGGAAAGGAATTTGATTATCCGTATTTATGTAGACGTATGCTTATCAATAGCATTGACATTCCAAAAGCTCTTCAAATTACGGGCAAAAAACCTTGGGAAATCCCCCATTTTGATACCTTAGATATGTGGAAATTTGGCGATAGAAAACATTATACTTCACTCGAATTGTTGGCCGCCATTTTCAATATTCCCAGTAGTAAAACTGAACTCAGTGGCGACCAAGTGAATAAGACTTATCACCGTCAAAATGACCTAGCAAAAATAACTCGTTATTGCCGTGAAGATATTATTGTATTGGCTCAGTTATTCTTAAAATATCAAAATATGGATATAGTTAAGAATGAAAATGTAGAACGGATTTAAGTATTAAAGTCAAATGATTTTCAAGATGTAACCACTTAATTTCTCCTATTCGTACTTTTTGGGGGCATATAAAAACCCAAAAGCTTCCGCTCCCTCACGGGTATGTACTTTATGATGTACGTAATGAGCCTTCATAATTCGTTTCATGTAAGGATGTTTTGCAATAAATTTTATTCTAATTCTGCGATGAACAATTACATCATGAAAAACAAAATAAAAGATACCATAAAAAGCAACTCCCAAACCAATCCAAAACAAAAACCACAAGCCTTCAACGTAAGTCCCCAAGGCAAAAGTAGTGATTGAAACCACCGCAAAAACAATTGCAAAAAGGTCATTTTTTTCCAAAGGTTCATTATGATGTACGTGATGTGATTTATGCCACGTCCACATGACACCGTGCATAATGTATTTATGCGTAAACCATGCCACCCCTTCCATGAAAAAAAATGTACCTACTGCCAACAAGATTTTTATTAACATGACTTAATATTTTTACAGATTTATCTATCAAATTTCGTGACTATTTATTCTTTTAACCAAACGTTTTGAAATTTTGTTTCATACAGAACGGTTAAAAATTTCAAAAAACAAGGAATTTCTTACCTTTGCAACATGAATCAATTACTACTAATTTTCATTGGCGGTCAGGTTGAACGCATTTAAAAATGCGAGTTATTTATAAAATTAGGAACTTTGTCAGATGAACTGGCAAACTTTCTTTCAAGACGTTCCCGATTTTCGTATAAATCGACGTAAGAAGCATAACTTATTAGACATATTAGTGA
>JANXRS010000321.1 GCA_025356745.1 Arcicella sp. | reverse complement strand
AAGTATTTATGTTAACATAAACCTAAAACCAGATTCAAATTTTCATCAATTTATTATTTCTGGCAAAATTACAGTTATAAAATTGTACTATTCATTGATTTTAAACTCAAAATTGCATTTTTAAATGCGTTCAACCTGTTGATTTAATGATTTTTTGATATTATAATCATATTATTGTAATTTTAGTTTTATAAAACGCTTAAATTTTATCCATTTTAAATAATGTTAAGAATAATAGAAATTATAATGTTGATTTCTTTTTTAATGGTAACTGAATCGTACTCAAAGAGTATTTCTTCATTTTCAGATTCTGTTTTTAAAAGTTCTGCCTTGTTCATTGATATTCCAATAGTTAAGGATATAAATGGTGTCTCTCATTTAGCACAAAATAAAACGAGAATATTTATTTTTTTAGATGTAGAATGTCCAATTAGCCAGTCGTACACACTTTATCTTGAAAAGTTGTATTTGAAATATAATAAATTAGGTATCCTGTTTTTTTGTGTTT
This sequence comes from Arcicella sp., assembly GCA_025356745.1. GTDB lineage: Bacteria > Bacteroidota > Bacteroidia > Cytophagales > Spirosomataceae > Arcicella. Next base: position 7,861 of record JANXRS010000321.1, on the reverse strand, counting down.
TTCCAACAAAATACATGAATGTAGAAGAAATATTATTTTTTAACAAAAAGTATAATCTCACCATTCCATCCGTCTTAGATAAATTTCAAAGTATCACAAAAAAGTTAAATGCAACAATAACACCCGAAGTTTTTGTAATGAACCCTAAAAACGAGATTTGTTATTTTGGTTGCATCGATGATAATTTTTTTGCTTTAGGGAAACGTAACCTAAAACCTAAAATATTTTATTTGGAAGAAGCTATTAATTCAGTAATTAAAAATAAAAAAATACAATCATTTCATAATCAGGCAATTGGATGTGAAATTCAAAGAATTCTCTAAGTTTATGTTTAAAGTTTCTTACTATATTTTTCTAATTTGTAACTTCCCATACTACCTTTTTTCTCAAAAGATAACTTTTACTGAACACATTGCTCCCATCATTCATCAGAATTGTACTCCCTGCCATCGCTCTGGAGAGGTTGGTCCTTTCAGTTTGATTACTTACGAGGACGTGGCAAAACGTGGAAAGTTTATCCAAAAAGTTACGGAGAGTCGTTATATGCCTCCTTGGCGTGCTGACCATGATTTTGCAGAATTTAAAGATGTACGAAAATTAACGCTTGGTCAAATTAGTCTCATTAGGCTTTGGGTTCAAGATGGAATGCCATTAGGACCAAATATTAATTTGCCAATTCCTACTTTTAATGCAGGAACTCAATTGAAAGAAAAGCCAGATTTGAGTTTAAGAATTAACAAATTATTTAAAATTCCGTCTGAAAATAAAGAAGAATATTATTTGTTTTCGTTACCTACAAATCTGAAAGAAAATAAATTTGTAAAAGCTATTGAGTTCAGAGCAGGGAATAAAAAATTGGTTCATCATAGTCGTATTTCTGTTGATACGACTCAGCTTATGAGAATTACAGACGGAAAATCAATCGATGATTCAACGATTGCGAAATATGGAAAGGTAAAAATGAAAGATGAATTTTGGTCTGGTTGGGTGCCAGGTAATAATCCAATCGTTTACCCAGACGGAGTTGCAAAACAATTATCAGCAGGAAGTGATTTGTCAGTCAATATTCATTATGCACCGAATTTACTTCCCAATGAAATAGATTCTTCTTTCGTTAATTTATATTTTGCCAAAGAACCCATTAAATACGATCTAAAGACTTTTATTTTATTTGAAAAGGATATAACTAATCCACCTTTTGAAATTCCTGCTGATACAGTTATTACTTTTTACGCAAAATCAGTTGAACTACCTTATGAACTAACGATGCTGTCGGTTCAACCTCACATGCACTTATTGGGAAAGTCATTGAGAAGTTTTGCCATAACGCCTGGAGGGGATTTAATACCTTTAATTAAAATATCTAATTGGGATTTTGATTGGCAGATGACTTATCAATTTAAAGAAGAACAAAAAATTCCCTTTGGTTCTATTATTTATGCCGAAGTGACTTACGATAATACCTCTAAAAATCCTCGGAATAGTTTTTCTCCTCCTCAAAGAATATTATCAGGTTGGAATTCAACGCAAGAGATGTTCAACTTAATCTTTCAGTATATCGTCAAATAAAAAAGATGCAAAGAAATTTGCACCTTTTTTATCAAGCAGAAAAAGAAATTAATCAACATCAAATGTTAATTGACAATTTGAATTAGCTTCTGAAACAGCCGTTATATCACCACAGATTCCTGAAGAACCTCCTGATTTGAAAGTTTTACCATCTGTTGTGTAAAGTTTCCAAGTAACGATAAAGTCTTCACTTCCATTAAACCATTTTCCTGTTGGTCGTGGATTCTTTGGATTAGCAAATACTTTAACATCGTTCGTTTTATCATACTTTACAGAAGCATCTTTAAAAACTGTGTAAAGTTGTGTTGGAGTAATACTAAAACTATTCCATTGACGGTTTGCTGTGGGAGCTGCAATGGTAGTAATTAATTTCTGACCCAATGAAGTTGTTTTATCATTTCCTTCAGCATCTTGATAATATTCTTTCATTTCAACAAAAATTTCAATTTTGTTTACTGTCAATTTATTATCAAGCGAAACCCAGCGAATTTTTAAGTCAAGTTTTCCTTTATCTTGGTCAGACTTTGGAAAGTTTTTTGCATAATCGGACTCATACTTTTGCGGTCTGTTGTTGATTTTTCCATCAAAAACTACACCGTCAAATATGCAAAATCCGTGAACAGCAGGGTCGAAGACTGGAATTGGATTTAGGCTTTCATCTCTACACGCTTCAAAAATAAGCAGTAATGAAAGAGCAAAGCCAATTGAAAATATTTTCTTAATCATGATATGTTTAATTTAAAGTGATTTTAGGATTAAATTTTGACTATTTTAAAGTTATTTGTATAGTCTTTAATCATGAAATTAAAATTCCCATTTTAATTTAACTTTGTCCCAAAATACGGGGTCTCTGTCAAAAATAATGTTTGTTACTTTTTCAGTAGCATTTGCGTTCAAATTGCCTTCCGCAGACGGGTAAGGTAAACGTAAGGCAAATTGACGTTTTGGTCTTAATATTGGTGATTGAATCGTTAATGGATAGCCAGTACGACGCATTGCATTCCAAATTTCACCACCTTGTCCCCAATAACTAAACCAGGCTTGTTTCATTACAAAATTGAGTTTAGCAGTAGTTGAAGATGCTGCATCGTAACCCTTTAACTGTAAATTTACATAATCAGTAATTTCAGTAGAAGTAGGAGCTTTTGCGTTTGATGGATCTACTTTTAAGCCTAAAGAAACTACTTTTCCAATGTGGTCACGGATGGCACTTTCAAATATTTTACGAGCATCACCAATAAGTCCGCCGTCCAAAATAGCTTCAATTTGATAAAACTTCATATTTACTGAAGTTATCATAGGAGCAACGCCATTTCCACCAACGGTGCCTCCTGTAAGTGCTTTTGCAACTGTCTCACGACCAGAATACAAACCACCGCCAGGATAACAACCTGGGGCTGTTCTAAAAGCTCCATCTGCTGGAGCACCTGTATTGTCTCCTCTATCACGACCGAAAAAACCAGCTACATAGGCTGAATCTGCTTTTTTAGGTGTTCCAAAAACATCTTTATAACCTGTCCAGAATTTAGACTTTAATACTAAATACGTTCCACCATAAGGAATTGTACCACGATCAGTTGGATTAGTTGGATCAAGAATTTGGGATGTTTGGCGATAAAAATAAAATGCTAATCTTGGGTCTTTATTAAACATCATTTCTTGTATTAATTGATGCGAAATGTAGTTAAAACCATTATCACCCAAATAAGCATTTTGAAACCAAGGATGACGACCATCACTGCCATTTGGATTAATTGAACTACCATAATTGTAGGTAAAGTCATCCGCTCCTGTATCAGCAATAAGTCCACCATCTGTAAATGCTTTCACTAAATCAGCATTGCCTGTGGCTCTACCTTTACGAGAATTTAACAACAGTCTCAACTTTACAGTTTTAGCTAATTTAGTCCATTTAGGAATGTTTCCTGCATAAAAAATATCCCCTTTAACTGCTACTGGACTTGTTTTGGAAAAATTAACAATGGCAGCATCACAAAGTTTGATTAAATCCTCATAAACATCAGAATCCTTATCAAATTTGGGGCTTACATTTGGAGTATCTGTATTTGCTTTCCATGCTTCAGAGTAAGGGATGTCTCCAAACATATCCACAAAATTTCCAGTATTATAAGCCTTCAAAACTTGGGCAATTCCTAAATAATGCGGATTATTAACACCTTCTGTTGCTTTAATTAATGCTTCATTATCCTGTAAATTACGATAAAAAGCATTCCAAGTTCCACCATAAGATGAATTATTAATATCATAATCATCTGCACTATTCATTTGTCCAGCAAAACCAGAAGCGTTGTTTCTTAAAACAGTCGCATTGCCAATTGTTGATATTTCTGAACTTGATAAGAGCAGGTTTACTGATGCTTGTGACGGGGCATTTGGGTTTGTGTTTATATCTAAATTCGTAATTTCACACGAAGTATTTAGCGTAACTAAACAACCCAAAACCAGCGTTTTATATATTAGTTTCATATTAATTCTATTTTAAAATGGTCAATATTAAAATTTAGCTGTCAAGTTAAATCCAAAACGACGAGTTGATGGCGAAGCACCTAAATCAAATCCTTGAACGTTTGAATCCGCAAAACTTGATAATACTTCTGGGTCAAAGTTTAATCCTTTCAACATATTTGGAGCAACGAAAAACAAGTTACGTCCTGAGAAAGAGAAATTTAAGGCTCCGAAAAATTTCAAATGTTTAGTTAAAAATGACTTTGGAACTCTGTACCCCAACGTTACCTCACGAACACGAAAAACAGTTACATCATAAACATTTGTTTCATCAGCACCATAAGCACCATAACCATTTGAGAAGTGTGAATCAAAAGCAGTAATTGGTGTTGTATTACGAATTACTTGTCCATCTTGCAAAGTTGGTTCGTAAGTCTGCGGACTTCCATAAACCCCTGGAATGACTCTATGACCTTCACGATCTTCTGAACTTTTCAACTGTCCACGCAAAATCAACGATGCAGCCGTTACTGAGAACATTTTACCACCTTGACGATAGTCTAAAAGAGAAGATAAGGTAAAGTTTTTATAAGCAAATGTATTAGTCCAACCTAAGGTGAAATTAGGAGCAGGATTTCCTAAAATTTGTGATTGTGCCATTGTAAATGGAAGCCCCGTTGATTCGTTTATCAAAAGATTACCATTTTTATCACGGGCATTCTTTGAACCATAAATCATACCGTAAGGCTGACCTGGACGAAAAATAGTTCCTAAATTATTATTACCAACGCCTGAAAGAATTAATTCTCCAGACGGACCAGCATCAATTACTTCTGAACGTAAACGAGTGAATGCGGCGAACGAAGTCCAAGTGAAGCCACTTTTAGTTTTGATTGGTACTAAAGTCAAACCTAATTCAATACCATTATTATTGATTTTTCCTGCATTCACTGTGCGATAGTCGAAACCTGAAGATGAAGGAATACGAGCAGTTACAATCAAATCAGTTGAGTTACGATTAAAATAAGCCAAGTCAATACCAATTCTGCTGTTGAAGAATTGTAATTCCGTACCAATTTCAAACTCTGTTGTAAATTCAGGTCTTAATTGAGGATTACCTACTTGTGAAACTCCTGTAGCTGGATTTGCATAACTTGCTGTTGCAACGGCTGTACTTCCGTTATAAGCCGTTGATAAATAAAGAGGAGTACTTGTCAGATAGGGAGGTGCATCTTTTCCTACGGTTGCAAAATTGGCTCTTACTTTACCAAAATTTATTACTTTTTTAGATATATTTAGGGCCTCAGTAAATACTAAAGAACCCGTTACAGCTGGATAAAAGTAGCTATTGTTGCTTGCAGGTAAAGTCGAAGAATGGTCATTTCTAACACTTGCCGTTAAGAAAGCATAATTATTATAAGACAACGATAATTCACCAAAAATGCCATAAAGACGTTGACTTCTGTTTTGTTCAAGAGATGACTGTTTATTGGTTGCTCCTAAAATCAAAAGATTAGCATCAATAACTTCGTTATTACTTGACGTAAAACGGTTAAAACTTCGTTGATTAGCATTAAAACCCGCTAAAAACTTCATTCCAATTTTCTCATTGATATCTTTATTGAAAGTAGCCAAGAAAGTAAAGTCTTGTTCAGTATTATTCAAATTACTGATTGAAACTAAACCTTGAGGAAGTGCTACACCTCCAGGACGAACAACATTATGACGTGTTTCTGCATAGGTGTTGATACCTCCCTTTGCCAATAAATTTAACCAAGGAGCAACATCGTAGCTAATGGCCATATTTCCAAAAACACGATTTACATCACTGTTATAAAGGTTGTATTTCGAAGTACGGATTGGATTATCTAAGGCACGATAAAATACGTTTGACCCATCAGCTGGATTCTCTGAAGGGTAAGCATTTAAGTTAAAGTTACGTGGTAGATAAAAAAGTCGGTCATAGATTGATCCTGAACTTCCACTGCCATAATCAGCAAAATAGGAAGCTCCCGACTGTGGTGATTGTTGCGTTGTTCTAACATAGTTTACATTACCCGAAATGATGAATCCGTTTGCTAACTGTGCAGTTCCTCCAAATGTTAAATTTGTTCGAGTAGTATTTGAATTTGGGACAATACCATCATTAGTAGTTCTTGAAACACCTGCATTTAAAGTAGTTTTTTCTCCTGTTGAAGCAATTTGGATTGAGTTTTCAACTACTTTACCTTCACGGAAAAAACCGCCAATTATATCATACGGCTGTAAAGGAACTGGAATGGCCAAACCATTTGCATCTAAAAATTGAGGGAATACTGATTTAAAACGGGCTGCCGTATATGGAACACCCACTAATGGATGAGGAACAGTTCCTTCTGGATAACCTGCAACAATTGTTTTTGAATAACGGTTAAAGCCTAAAGCTGCATTTAAACGATCAACTTCAGATGGAAATGCTGTACCCCAGTTACCGATAAAACCACCATTGTAATTTTGGTTTGAACCTTGTGTATAGGTGTTCTGGTAATCAGGGATAGAAGAAATTTTCTCTGTTGAATAAGATGAATTATAGGTAATTTCTATTCCTTTTTTTGCCGACTTTGAACCTGATTTTGTCGTGATTACTACAACACCATTTGCTGCACGTGAACCATAAAGAGCAGCCGCAGCAGCACCTTTCAAAATAGTCATTGATTCTACGTTATTTGGATCAATGTCATAAGCACGGTTTGAAGTTACAGTGTTTGAACTGAAATCATCAACAGAGTTTACGGAATTGTCAAACGGAATACCATCTACAACAAATAGTGGTTGGTTATTACCCGTAAAAGAGTTAGCACCACGAATTGTAATTCGAGTACTTTGACCTGGCGCACCACCACCTGAGGTAATATTTACCCCTGGCACTTTTCCGTTCAATGCACGCAAAGCATCTGGTTCAGATTTTTGAGCTAAATCATCTCCTTTAACACTTGAAACTGCATAACCCAATGCTTTTTTGTCCCGTTGGATACCGATTGCAGTAACTACAACTTCCGTTAATTGCTTTGTATCATTTGTTAAACTAACGTCCACCACTGATTTGCTTCCAATGGCAATTTCTTGGTTGGTTGTCCCAACAAAGCTAAAAACAAGGATTCCGCCATTTGATGGCACCGCAATTGAATAAAGACCCGTTGCATCGGTAGTACTACCTTTTGTAGTTCCTTTCAATTGCACAGAAACACCTGGAAGACCTGAGCCGTCTTCGGCCGAGGTAACTTTACCCGACACTTTTCTATCCTGTGCAAATATATTCACACAAAAAGAGAAAGTAACAAGAAAAGTCATGAGTAATAGTTTCTTCATGTACTAATTAGTTATGGTTAAAATTTATTAAAAAAATTATATTAATGTTACGTAAAATTATAAAATTTGCATTAAACAAACAATAGCTAATATTAAATCTTATTTGGTTTTATAGCGAAATAAAGGGATTTCGTAGGCATAATTACTCATTTCATAGAATTATATTTTGTCGTTATATTAAAATATAGGATAATTTAATATACGTTTCATTCAGATTTTTTTAGCTTTTAATAGAAAATACTAAATTAATAGCGTATTTATGATAGTTTTAGACTAAACTCTTTAAGTTATAAATCTAATAGATTTATTGATAATAATTATATTTTTCTAATAGTTTGCAGGTTGAACGCATTTAAAAATGCGAGTTATTTATAAAATTAGGAACTTTGTCAGATGAACTGGCAAACTTTCTTTCAAGACGTTCCCGATTTTCGTATAAATCGACGTAAGAAGCATAACTTATTAGACATATTAGTGA
>JANXRS010000320.1 GCA_025356745.1 Arcicella sp. | reverse complement strand
TCACTAATATGTCTAATAAGTTATGCTTCTTACGTCGATTTATACGAAAATCGGGAACGTCTTGAAAGAAAGTTTGCCAGTTCATCTGACAAAGTTCCTAATTTTATAAATAACTCGCATTTTTAAATGCGTTCAACCTGCCAATTTAAAGAGAAAGGTAAATGATAATTCAAATGGTTGTTGTCTGTAACCTTTCCAAAAGTCTAAAACTTTCGGGAAGGTATTTGCTCAAAATCCCTTGGCTTATTAGCATTCGTGTCTTTATAGACAATGGCTTATAAAGACACCAATTGGTTATCTATGAAGACACAGACAACAACAGGAATATATGGAGAAAATAATAAATTTAGTTGTTTAATCACCGTGATTGACGATTATTAAAGAATTTCTACTTAACAAACATCCATTAAAGGTGATTTATGATTTGTCAAAATATGATTCGTCTTTGTAACATTTATATTTGAAAATACATTGTTGTTTTCTATTAAGTCAGAAATAACAGCTTTAATCACAGGCACAGATACGGCATTTCCCATCTGCTTGTATACTGCGTTATCATTATCTAAAAGTTTATACGTTTCTGGAAAACCTTGTAATCTTACGCATTCTCGTGGTGTTAATTTTCTTGCTTTTCCATGTTGAACAATTCCCAATCTATTTGTATCTGAGGCTGTCAATGTAATAGAAATACTTTCAGGATCAAGAAATTTGAATACTTCAAAAGACATATTCCCAGCAACTGGATTATATTTATTATCATTGCAACTTAAATAGCCTTTATTTACTAATGAATCTAAAATTATATTAAGGTCATCTTCTTTATAAAATGTCTTGATTTGCTCTTTTGTCAAAGATTTACCATCTTGATGAATACCAAAAGTTTTTTTTCTTCTATTACCAATAAGTAAATTTAAAAACTTAATTTCTTGGTTTGAACATTTACCCTTAATCCCTAATTCCCATGAATGAATAGCTTGTCCGCCTCTGTAATCTATAAGTCTATAACCATGAAGTTTAGACAAATCTTTCCCGATAACATTTTTCAATTTACTTACAAAACCTTCTGTACATTCATATTTTTCTGGAAATTTTGTTTCAAGAATATCTTTAACAACTCTAATTGTCTTGGGTTCTGAAAAAAGTGAAAACTGACCGTTTTGTTCTTTAAATTTATGAGAATCAGAAACACCCACGTCTGACTCTAATTTAGTCTTAATAGTTTCGTTTAGAGTTCCCAGTATGTATATCCTTACTCTGTTTTGTGGAACACCAAAATTGCTACTGTTCAATAATAAATAATTTATACTATAACCAAGTGTTTTAAGACTATTAATGATGGTTTCAAACGTTTTTCCTCCATCGTGAGTTGTCAAGCCTCTTACATTTTCCAGTAGAAAGCCCTTTGGTTTGTATTTAGAAAGCAATCTTTCAACTTCAAAGAATAATGTCCCTCGTGTTTCACCAAATCCTTTTCGTTTTCCAGCATAAGAAAATGATTGACACGGAAATCCTGCTAACATAAAATCAAAGGTTGGTAAATCTTCAATTTTTGTAATATCTGAAAAAGGGTTATGACCAAAATTCAATTCATAAGATGCACAAGCATTTTTATCAATTTCGGAGGAAAACACGCATTCTGTTTTCAGGTCAAATTTTTTACAAGCCTGCTCAAACCCTAATCGGATTCCTCCTGTTCCTGCAAATAAATCAATAAATTTTATCATAAAATACTTTTTATCCAGTTAGATAATACTTTAAATTCTGAAAGAGTATATGCCACTGTACAATCGCTATGCTTGCAAATGGTAGATATGGCAGATGAACGTTGAAAATTTCCTGCTCCATCAAGAACATAAGCAATATGATAACCACTTTTATGAATCAATGCCTGACGGTCTACTGCTTGCCCAGCTTTTCTTTCAATTGTACTGTTTGTTGTTACTTGAAAACTAACTTCAATCCCTACTTTTTTACTCTCATTCTCAACTACTAAATCAAAGGGCATTCCTCCTTTTTTATCATATCCGTCAATATTTATATAGCCATTACGAATAATTTTGTATTTATCTCCAAGTTCTTTTGTAAGAAAACTAACTATTTCTGATTGAGCCAATTGCCCTAAACTATTAGCCGTTGCCCCTCCCGTTATTCTACTAACAGTAATATAACGTTGCTTTACAAACTTTATTAATTCATCTTCATTTCCAAGCATTGTACCGATTTCGCAAGCAATTAATCCAGCGTGTTCAGCGTAATCAGAAGTTGAAGCAAACAACAAAAGGGCAATCATATCGCAAGTTAAATTATCTAATTCTTTTTCTTTAATTAATCCTTCGCCATCAATAAATAATTTTTTGTTATTAAGACCATTCACGGGCAGTGCTTTAAATTTATACCTGTAAGTCTTTTCCTTCCAAATAAAATCAAAATAGTATTTCTCTTTTTTGCCTTTTTCTTTTGGGAAAATATCTCCAAATGAACGCCCTAAACGTTGAATAGGTTCTCCACCGTAGTCTGCTAAAACAGCTAAATGTTTCAGAAATACATTAGATGGGTATTTGGCAACTTTTATTAAGTCAAAAAGTTGAAAAGGGTCATTTTTGCTTAAAATTACAGGTTCAACGCATTTAAAAGTACAATAAAACTGCTTGGAAAAATACAAATTGAGCTTATTTTGGATAATGAAAAAAGATTCAATTTAAGATAAAACCTAAAAATGAAGTATTTATGTTAACATAAACCTAAA
>JANXRS010000319.1 GCA_025356745.1 Arcicella sp. | reverse complement strand
TCACTAATATGTCTAATAAGTTATGCTTCTTACGTCGATTTATACGAAAATCGGGAACGTCTTGAAAGAAAGTTTGCCAGTTCATCTGACAAAGTTCCTAATTTTATAAATAACTCGCATTTTTAAATGCGTTCAACCTGCTATTTTAATGGATTTTCAGAATAAATCAACAAACTTGTTAGCAAAATTTATAATAAATTTATCGTAATCTATTTTATAGGTTTCTACTCCTCTATTCAATAAATTATTCATTTTATCTGATAATTCTAAAGCATTATTTGGATCAAAAAATATACAATTTTCATTAATTTGCTCCTTATGAATAGGAATATCAGAAACGATAATAAAATGATTTAAAACCTTCGAATCTTCAACAACGGTGCTCCAACCTTCAAATAAAGACGGTTGAATGATTGCTAATGAATTATTCATAAGTTGCATTTGCTCATCTCTTGGTATAAATCCCAAAAATAGAATCTTATCAGTCAATCCATTTTCTTTAACGAAATCTCTCAACTGAATAGCATATTCTGGATTGCGATGATCTTTTTCTTTGCCTGTTAAAACCATTTGAAATTTTACACCTTTATCAGAAAGTATTTTTACTGCATTTAATATCACTTCATGATTTTTGTGTTTCCAAAATTGATTTGGGACAATAAAATAGGACATTTTAATATGATATTTTTCGAACAAGCCGGTAACATCAATATTTTCAAATGACTTATCAACTATACTCACAAATCTGAGTACAACATATTTATTAGTATTCTCTGGGTAATAGTTATCAAAATCATTTTTTGCAGTTTGACTACTAAAAACTAAATTAACCTTATTTTTTAAATAGCTTTTATGAGATTTCATCCTAAATCTTATTTCATAGTTAGAAAACAGATGAGGCATATGTTTTTCTTGAAAGTCTGGTATCCAAAAATATCCTTTCTCTATTGATTTTTCTGATATTTGTGGAATAAGCGGATAAATATTAGTGGCAAATTCAGATGGTATTTTCATCTTGAAAGGAGTTTCACCATTTAAATAGTAAAAAATCTTATTTATAAATCTTTGTAGATATCCAAGTTTAAATAAAAATGGGCGATACTCCAAATAGGGATAATCTATTTCTTTAACTTCAGTTAATGAAGAATTTACACCATGTAAAATTATCAAAAGCGGTTTCTTTGAATCTTCTAAATAATTCAAAGCACGAATAATATTCAAGATGTAGTAAGTACCTCCAATCCAATCTTCACTAAAATTATATAAAAGTGTTATGCGTTTTCTTTCACCCATTTGCTTGTATTTTTAAGACCTTCTTCCATTGAATAAAACGGATTAAAACCAAATGATTTTATAATACTGATATCAGCTCTCCAATTTAGTGGATCTCCTGGTTTTACACAATTATTAAAAGTTATTTCAATTTGATTATCAATACCTGCACAAAATAATTTTGCACATTCTTCAATAGATATTTCTATTCCAGATGAAATATTAATAGTATCACCATTAAATAATCCATTATCTATGACACACTGTAAGGCTTGAAGTAAATCATGAATATAAATAAAATCTCTTGTTTCTTTTCCAGTACCATATAACTCTATCTGTTTTGAAACCATATACTTCTGATAAATATCCCAAAATAATTGTTTTTTTAATCCTTCACCGTAAGCAGAAAAAATTCTTAGGCTACAAGTTTTCACTCCAAACATTTGATAAAATTCCTTACAAACATCTTCGGACATTTTTTTGTGAATGCCATAAGGAGAAACAGGGGCTAATTCAACTGATTCTACGATTGGAAGTTTTTTTGGATTTCCATATACTGCCGCACTTGAAAAATTGATAAATTTACAAATATGTCAGGTTGAACGCATTTAAAAATGCAATTTTGAGTTTAAAATCAATGAATAGTACAATTTTATAACTGTAATTTTGCCAGAAATAATAAATTGATGAAAATTTGAATCTGGTTTTAGGTTTATGTTAACATAAATACTT
>JANXRS010000318.1 GCA_025356745.1 Arcicella sp. | reverse complement strand
ATCTGGTTTTAGGTTTATGTTAACATAAATACTTCATTTTTAGGTTTTATCTTAAATTGAATCTTTTTTCATTATCCAAAATAAGCTCAATTTGTATTTTTCCAAGCAGTTTTATTGTACTTTTAAATGCGTTGAACCTGTTGTCAATACTTTAAAAAGGAATTTATGTAAAAAAAGAGATAATAATTAATTAATATCTCTTTCCAAAATAAATAATAATCATTAATTATATCTTCAAAGCTATTTTTGCTTTTGCACTTTTACGAACTAAACCTAATTTTCACAACCATGCCGATTTTTAATAGCATTACCTACAATTTATAGCTCTGTTATTTTTTGTTCGTAATCTGTTATTAATGAGACAATTTTAGCTTTTTTTGCTTGCAAATCAGTTATCATTTTTTTTCATTTGTTGGATTGATAACGATGGTCATATTTTATTAGACAATAAGTTAATATTTTAAGGTTAAGTATTTGAAAATCAATAAAATATATTTGAATAATAATAAAATTATTGTTATCTTAGAGATTGGAATTCTTGTATAATTTAATAGTTAAATTAAAACTATAAATTATTAAGATTTTCTAAGTAAATTTAGAAAGGGCTTCTTCTAAAAATATGAAATGTGCTTTACAAAAAATACTTTTACTGATTGGACTGCCATATCTTAATTATTGTCAGGGAATCGGGATGCCTAAAAGACACATAATCCTAAATTCAACAATTGAAATACAGGAAAGATCTACTTCAAAGAAAGTAATGTTAAAACCTGTTTCTGATGAAAAGTTTGGATTTCAACTTATTAAAAGGCGGAAGATAACAAGAATCCCATTTGAGTTTCAAGCAAATTTAGTAATAGTACCCGTAACAGTCAATAACTCAGATACGCTACGCTTTATTTTGGATACTGGTGTAAGCTCAATTTTGATTACTGACCCGCAAATTGCCAAACTGCAACGCATGAAATTTGTTCGGAATGTGAAAATTTCTGGAGCGGGTCAAGGAACAGATATTGAAGCAGGAATCGTTTTGGATAATACAATTACGATGGGCGATATGATTGGCTATCGTCAGAATTTGGTTGTTTTGAAAGAAGATATACTCAAACTTAGCGAGTTTGTTGGTAGTCCAATTCATGGAATTATTGGTTACGAAATTTTTAATCGATTTACTGTAACCATAGACTTTTTAACTAACGAATTGATTCTCGAAAATCCAGAACATTATAAATATAAACCTAGTAAAGGTGAACGCTTTCCCATAACAATTGAGGAAAATAAACCTTATTTAAGTACTATCGAATTAATAAATGATAAACAAAATCTGCCTTTAAAAGTAATTTTAGACACGGGGGCTGGTCATGCCATTTCATTAGATGCAAATAAAAATAGTGGAATTCTGATGCCTAAAAAAGTTGTTAAAGCACAATTAGGACGTGGATTGAGTGGAATTATAAATGGGAGTTTAGGCAGAATTTCTAAATTAAGATTAGGGAAATTTGAGATGAAAAACTTAGTTGCCTCATTTCCAGATAGTTCCTCTTATCGGACAAAAGGCATGGAATTGATTGAACGTCAAGGAAATATTGGCTGTGAATTTTTACGAAGATTTAAGGTAACATTTAATTACAGAGATCAATATATCGTTCTCAAACCCATCAATCGCCGTATGAAAGAACCTTTTGAACACAATATGAGTGGTATTGAATTGATGGCCAGAGGGAACGATTACCACGAATATATGATTGATAGAGTCATTGAAAATTCACCCGCCGATGATGCAGGATTATTGCAGGGCGATCAAGTAATGTTTATTAACAATAAATCATCGAAGGACATTTCAATTAGTGAAATCTATAAGTTATTTCAAAAAGGCGAAGGGAAAAATGTAAATTTAATAATGAATCGAGAGGGAAAACTATTTTTTGCTACCATTAGTTTACGGAGGTTAATATAAAAATTAATCATTTTCAGCATTTTAACCCTTTAATATTGTCAAATTCGTAGAAAACAAATTTTTATATTTAATCCCGCTCCAAAAATACTTGTTTTTTGATAAGAAATTCATTAATTTTGCGGAGAATTTAAAGGAAGAGGGGTCGTAAATCCCTCTTTTTTGTTTTTAAAATTTAGGTATTTGTTAGAAAAATACCCGAGTTAAAGGCCATAAAAAGAGGTTGATTTATAGACACTTAATAGCCTAACGACTCATGACTTAATGACTCATTTTTAATGAATAAAGACCAAATAACCGAATTGCTTCAACCCTATCTGGAAGACGACAGAATTTTTATCGTCGAGGTGAAGATTGGAGAGGGCAAAATTCGCCAAACAATTACCATACTATTAGACACGGACGAAGGAATCAAAATCGAAGAATGTGCCTCAATTAGTAGAAGATTAGCTCATTTTATTGAAACTAACGAATTAATAAAAGATGCCTATAACTTGGAAGTGTCCTCGCCAGGTATTGATCAACCCCTTCTTTTAAAACGTCAATACATAAAAAATATTGGCAGAAATTTGAAGTTACAATTAGTAGAAGGCAGTGAGAAAATTGGAGCATTAGAGAACGTAACTGATGAAGGAATCGTTTTCAAAGAAGAACCAAAGAAATCAAAAGGCAGAAAAGTTGTACTTCTTGAAAGTTTATCTATTGCTTTTGAGAATATTAAACAAGCCAAAGTACAAATATCGTTTAAATAATGAATGATGAGTTGTAAGTTATAAATTATGAGTTACAAGGTTTTGAAATCATAAATTTAATTTATTTTAATAATTAGGTTATGGAAAGAAAACTAAGAACAAGTAAACAAAAACTAAGAACAAAAATTCTTTCATTTAAAATTATGAAAAGATGAATAGTGCAGAATTAATTTCGTCGTTTGCCGACTTTGCAAAAGAAAAAAACATTGATCGTCCAACGATGATAAAAGTGCTGGATGAAGTTTTCCGCACCATGATTCGTAAGAGATACGGAACAGATGAAAATTTTGATGTTATTATCAATCCTGACAGTGGTGACTTAGAAATGTGGCGTACTCGTGAAATTGTTGATGATAATTCAGAAGACATTTGGGACTACGATAAAATACCTTTAGAAGAAGCTAAGAAAATTGAACCTGATTTTGAAATTGGAGAAGAAGTAGCAGAACTGGTTAAATTAGAAGATTTCGGACGTAGAATTGTTCAGACGGCTCGCCAAACACTTATTCAAAAAGTTAAAGATTTGGAAAAAGAAGGCCTTTTTGAAAAATATAAGGATTTGGTTGGTGAAATGGTTTCGGGAGATGTGTATCAGATTATTGGGAAAGAATTTATTATTACTGATGGTGAGGGGAATGAATTGACTCTACCAAAATCAGAAATGATTCAGAAAGACCGTTTCAAGAAAGGTGAAGCAGTAAAAGCCGTTATTCATAAAGTAGATATGAATAATGGAACACCAAAGATTATTCTTTCAAGAACTTCTCCTGTATTTTTGGAACGTTTATTTGAACAAGAAATTCCAGAGATTTATGATGGTCAAATCATGATTCGTAAAATTGTTCGTGAGCCTGGCGAGCGAGCAAAAGTAGCCGTAGAATCGTATGATGACCGTATTGACCCAGTTGGTGCTTGCGTAGGGATGAAGGGTTCTCGTATTCACGGAATTGTTCGTGAGTTACAAAATGAGAACATTGATGTTATAAACTATACAGAAAATCTTGAACTTTTGGTTGGACGTGCTTTAAGCCCTGCCAAAGTAAGTTCGATGAAGATTGATAAAGAGAAAAAACGTATTGCGGTGTATTTACAACCAGATCAAGTGTCTTTGGCAATTGGTAAAGGTGGACAAAATATTAAATTAGCAGGGAAATTAGTAGGTTACGAACTAGATGTTTACCGTGACATTAAAGAGTCAGAGGTGGATGATGAGGACGTGGACTTGACAGAATTCTCTGATGAAATCGAAAGTTGGGTGATTCTTGAGTTACACAAAATCGGTTTAGATACTGCCAAACAAGTTCTGGCATTGAATGGTGAAGAATTAATTCGCCGTACTGAACTTGAAGAAGAAACGGTGAACGACATTTTAAAAATCCTACGTTCCGAGTTTGAATAAGTTTAAAAAGTAATTGTGTGATAGAGTGACTGAGTGTATCGACCATTTAGTTTTCCCATCCAATTCCTTCGACTCAGTCACTCTAACACACAATTACAACATATAACATTATAGAAAAGTATCAATTAACAAGCATGACAGAAGATAAAATGATGCGTTTGAGCCTTGTGGCAAAGCAAATTGGCGTGGGTACCTCAACCATCGTGCAAAAGCTTTCTGTGCAGGGTCATAAGGTAGAGAACAATCCTAACGCTAAATTAAATTTTGAACAACTGAAAATCGTTGCCAAAGAGTTTGGAGCAAGCGGTCTTTTGCAAGAATCCACTTCTACCACTCAAAAGGTATCAGAAGAGGAAGTTTTTGTTCCTGTAAAGAGACAGGATGAAGACTATATGCCTTTGTATTCACGTAACACACCAAAAACTGAGCCAATTGCAGTTGTCACAGAATCTCCAAAAGTTGAAAAGGCAGTAGAACCTGAAAAAAATGAAGCGAAAGCAGAGGTTTCATTTAAGGTATTGGGTAAAATGGAATTAGATGCCAAAGGCAATGTTATTCCAGTGAGACCAGCAGTAGTTGAAGTACCAAAAAAAGCCGTTGAGCCTGTGAAGGTTGAAGAGGTTAAACCAATAATAGCAGTAATGGTTGAACAACCAAAAGCCGTTGAGCCTGTGAAGGTTGAAGAGGTAAAACCAGTAGTGCTTGAAGTACCAAAAGCCGTTGAGCCTGTGAAGGTTGAAGAGGCAAAACCAGTGATTATGGAACAACAACCAAAAGCCATTGAATCTGTGAAAATTGAGGAAGTAAAACCAGTAGTAGTGCCTGTGGCTATAACGCCCAAGCCTGTTGTTGTTGCTCCAAAAGTTCAATTGAATCAGCAAAATAACCAAAATCAACCACGTCAACAAGGTGGAGGTCAGGGAAATAATAATCAGAACCAAAACAGACAGCAAGGTGGGGGACAAGGAAACAATACCCAAAACCAAAATAGACAGCAAGGTGGAGGTCAGGGAAATAATACCCAAAATCAGAATAGACAGCAAGGTGTTGGAGGTCAAGGAAATAATAATCCAAGACAACAAGCGAGAGATAATCAACCGATAAGACCACAAGGAACGGCGAACCAAGTGCTTCCAAGCAGACCAGCCATTGGTACACCTATTGGAGTTGGTAGTATTCAAAATAATCAAAAGCCCGCTCAACCTGTTGATAATAAAGTTCAGAAATTGGGGCGTAATGATGCCATTCCTGAGGATACTTCAGCAGTTGAATTAATTGAAGCAAAAGGCGAGCAATTACGTGGATTGAAGGTTCTGGGTAAAATTGAATTACCCGTTGAAACGCCACGTGGAGGAAATAATCGTAATAACAATAATAGTAACAATAAGAAAAAACGGAAACGTATTGATAAACCTGGTGGAGCAAAAGTTACGGAAACAGAAATTCGTAATGAAAGAGGTGTGCCACGTCCGAAAAAAGACGGAGTTCCAATAGATCCAAATGCTCCAAAAGTACCAGTTACTACTGGAACTGGTACTAATACGAGGACTACAACCCCAGGACAAGGTGGTAATAATAATAATCACAGAACAGGAAACAGTCCGAATTATAAAGGAAATCGTAATAATAACAATACAACTACAACGCCTGGTGCAAAACCTGTACCGAAAGGAGAAGTAACTGAAAAGCAAATTCAAGACCAAATTAAGGCAACAATGGCTCGTCTGCAAGGACAGTCAAATAAGTCGAATTTTGGGGCGAAAGAGCGTCGTGAGAAACGTAAATTCCGTGCAGATAGAAACGAACAGAGACAATTAGCGGAAGATGAAGAAGCAAAAGTATTAAAGGTAACTGAATATATTTCAGCATCTGAATTAGCTTCGATGATGGATGTATCAATAAATGAAGTCATCTCATCATGTATGAGTTTGGGTATGTTTATTTCGATAAATCAACGCCTTGAAGCTGATGTAATTGCTTTGATTACGGAAGAATTTGGTTTTGAAGTACAATTTGTATCAGCCGAAGAAGAGATTGATTCATCCGTTCCAGAAGAAGTAGATTCTCCTGAAGATTTATTGCCAAGAGCCCCAATTGTAACGATTATGGGTCACGTAGATCATGGTAAAACATCTTTACTTGATTATATACGTCGTGCTAAAGTGGCAGCAGGTGAAGCAGGTGGTATTACTCAACATATTGGAGCATACTCTGTGAAACAAGACGATGGTAGAAGAGTAACGTTCTTGGATACTCCTGGTCACGAGGCATTTACTGCCATGCGTGCAAGGGGTGCGAAAGTTACAGACGTTGCCATTATTGTAATTGCGGCTGATGATGCCGTGATGCCACAAACGGAAGAAGCCATTAACCATGCAATGGTTGCGGGTGTACCAATTGTGTTTGCTTTCTCGAAAGTTGATAAACCAGGAGCAAATACCGAGAAAATTCGGGAACAATTATCTATCAAAAATATTCTTGTTGAAGAATGGGGTGGTAAATATCAAACGCAAGAGATTTCTTCTAAATCAGGTGCGGGAGTTAATGAATTACTAGAAAAAGTATTGCTTGAAGCAGAAATGTTAGACTTGAAAGCCAATGCCAATAAACGTGCCATTGGTACGGTTGTAGAGGCTTCGTTGGATAAAGGTCGTGGATACGTTGCCAATATTTTGGTGCAAGCAGGAACGTTGAAAGTAGGAGATATGATGCTCGCAGGAGCCCACTACGGACGTGTGAAAGCCATGTTTGATTATCGTGGAAATAAGTTAAAAGAAGCAGGACCATCAATTCCAGTACAGGTATTAGGCTTGGGTGGAGCCCCAGCAGCGGGTGATAAATTGAGCGTAATGGAAAATGAGCGTGATGCTCGTGAAATTGCTAACAAACGTGAGCAAATTATCCGTGAGCAATCATTGCGTACTCGTAAGCATATTACACTTGAAGAGATTGGTCGTCGTAAGGCAATTGGTACTTTCAAGGAATTGAATGTAATTGTGAAAGGAGACGTGGATGGTTCAGTAGAAGCCTTATCGGATTCATTATTGAAATTATCAACCGAAGAAGTACAAGTAAGAATTATCCACAAAGGTGTTGGACAAGTTTCAGAATCAGACGTATTATTAGCTTCGGCTTCCGATGCGGTGATTGTGGCGTTCCAAGTTCGTCCAAGTACAAATGCACGTCGTTTGGCAGAAAATGAGCAAATTGAAATCCGTACTTATTCAATTATTTACCAAGCAATTGATGATGTTCGTGATGCAATGGAAGGCTTATTAGCTCCTAAATTTGAGGAAGTAATTACAGCAAATATTGAAGTTCGTGATGTCTTCAAGATTACGAAAGTAGGAACAGTTGCAGGGGCGTATGTATTGGATGGAACGGTGAAGAGAGCTCACAAAATTCGTGTTATTCGTGATTTCGTGGTAATTCACGAAGGAGAAATTTCAGCCTTGAAACGTTTCAAAGACGATGTTGCTGAAGTTAAATTTGGATATGAATGTGGTCTATCAATCAAAAACTTCAACGACCTTGAAGTAAGTGATGTGATTGAATGTTACGAATTAAAAGAATTGAAACGTACTTTATAAGAAGTGGTTTCTTTATATAGAAAAAGGGTTTCTGATTGATTTCAGAAGCCCTTTTTGTTTTGGTAAGTATTTAATATTACTTCAAAGCCTCCCCCTCCAAAACCCGCTTCTTTTCTAACAAACCTGTTTCTTCCTTAGTAAAATGATTTTCAAGATTGATAAAATCTCCTGTTTGAAAAATATATCGTTGGTCGTTTTGTTGGGTTGATAACTGGCTTGCCAATTGCTGAACTTTATTGGCTAATTGCTCAATAAATGCTTGTAATTCGTCCATTCCCACGTCCGTGAAGTCTATATTGCCGAAGGAAATACCTAATTTGAGTTCGTTTAAAATCTCTTGCAGGGCTGACACATTATTTTGGTCGTAGGCGGCTTTTAGTTTTATGAATACTTGGTGGGCTTTTTCTTTAAATTCTTCCTTTACCAATGGACTATCTGGGTGGCAAAGTTTTACGGCTTCTCGGTATAATTGTTTTAAAGTTTCTTGTAAAGTCGTATCATTTCCTTTTTCAATCGTCTGATTATCTTCTTCAATAGCTGAATGAAATGACTCCCAGCGTTGTTGGGCTTCTTGCTCTTGGCGTTTACTTTCTGGCTTTTCGGTTAACTTGGCTTTACGTTCAAGAATAATTTTTTGTAACCACAAAATCTCTCCGATAATGGTTTGAAATCGAACTCGGTAGGAGGCTTCGTATAGTTGAATATGTTTCTCAACTCCCGCTAATGCTGTCTCTAACCAACTAATTTGAGCATTGTATAATTTGATTTGATTTTGAAGTGATTGCATTAAGGGCGACAAAATCATGCCTTCCTTTTCGTTAAGTGTACCCGTGAGTAATTCAAACTGGATTAAAAAATCATCAATTGCCTCTTGATTATCAGTCAACATAATGGATTCGCTGTTTTTATGGAATCCGTTGTAGGTATAATTTGCTGAACCCGTCAGTAAAGTAGCGTTATCAATAATGCAAAATTTGTGGTGCATAAATGCTTTATCCGCCACAATGAGTTTACCGCCTGTCTGTTTAAACCCATTAAAATCCAAAGAATAAGATTCATCAAAATTCTTGGAATCATTGGAAAGTACAAGTACCACTCGCACGCCAGCTTTGCGTTTGAAAACGAGTAGATTCAGGATGTCTTGGTCGGTAAACCATGCTACCGCTATCTGAATACTTGACGATGCCGTTTGTATTTGTTCAAGTACGAGTGGTTTTAGTCCTTTAAAATGTGCTTTCATGGTTGTATGATAATGAGGCTATAATCATCTTCTTCGATGCCTGTATTGTTTTTGATGTATTGCCAAAAGGTTTCTTCACTTTTGAGGGCTTTGGAAATGGTTTTCAAAAAAGCTTTAAAACCCTTCGGATTATTTTGGTAGTGTTCTAAAATATGCTTGCTGATGGCATCGGTTGCTAATAAACAAATAACTTTATCTTTGGGAATTGTACCCGACCGAAAACCTAATTCATTGGGAAACACCGACCAATTGAGTAAATGCGTACCTCCTGAAAGTTCTTCGGGTTTTTGAAAAGGGTAACTTTCTAAGTGATTATTGGCATAAAAAAACACGTGACTATCTCCAAAAGTAAGCCAGTGAAATTCATTTTCTGTTTGCCAAACCACCACTAACGTACTGGCACTGCCTTCTTGATAAAAACGTTTGAGTTGGAAAACGTCCTGTTGCATTAATGGCTCATATTGTTGCACAAAAGCCTCCGTTTGTGGTTCTAACCAAGTAATAAATTCCTCAAAAGTATGAATGGGAGCGTCTGGTAGATGTTTTAGTAAAAATTCCGCCCACTCGCCACACAAAATACCTGTACCGCCCGCACCATCCGCTAATGCTTGTATATGAGGATTATCTACCCAAATACGGTCTTCGTTTGGGAGGGGTGATTGACTATTGTGAGTTTTGGAAATGGTTTGGGATTTTGTCACTGAGGTTGATTTCGGAGTAAAATTAATGCCTATGCAAAAGTAACTTGTGCCAATTCATTTCCTACTTTATGAATGGCATCTTGCAATTTTAACACTTGTGCTTTACTTGCCGTTTTACTACCCGCTACATAATGCCTTAACAAACTTGCATTAAGACCCGCATATTTGGCAATTTCTGATATTTTTAGGTACCCAAAATTTTCAAAAAATGCACTTAAATCATAGCTAATCTCAAAATTGATTGCATTAGGCTCTAAATCATGAAAATCAGCCAACAATGTTTTCATTTTTATTTGAAGTTCTTCCGTATTTCCAGCACTTTCTGCCAATAAATTATCATCATACGTTATTCTACCCCAAACCATTCCGTCTTTGGCACTTTCAATGATTAATTTAATATTTTCCATTTTTTTTATTTTTAATTGCAGGGTTATTTTAAACCTGCCTGTTTCAAGATACTGTTTAGTGTGCCTTTCGGAATATCACCACCGTGGATTGGTACGGTTACTTTTCCTTATTTGATTTCATGGATAAGTTGCAAATGACTTCCTTTTTGTGTTTTATCGAACTAACCATCATCATAGAATGGTATAAGTTTTATTATCTGAGGTGATTATGCTATCAAAATATGGGCATCAATGGCTGAAGGAAAATGATTTAATGTTGGTTGATAATTATAAAATGCTATAACAATGCGAGCTTATTTTTTTTTTGATATTTTTTATGTCTAAATTCAAGCATTATTTTAAAAACAATAGTTTAAAACAAAATCAAAAAAATGGAACAAAAATTTAAAGTTGTTAAGTATGAACCTTCTACAAGAACAGGAGCAACAACAACACAAGGACGAACTACTATGACTACCCCTGAAAAGGTTTTAGAGACTTGCAAGGACGGATTTATGACAAAGCAAGAAGCTGAAAATTATAAAACAGCAATTTGGGAGCATAATCCTTTTGACCGTTTTAAGGTTGAGCCGTATTTCTAAATAATTTATTTCTAATTTGGTAGAACAACTCTGTCTCACGTAGGGTAGCGTCTCGGCTATTCATTTTACATCAGAAACATAAGTATTTGATTGTCAATAATTTATGAATAAAATTTACTTAGTGAGTTGCTAACATAAGATGAATGGTGAGTAACCGTATCTACGGGTAGGGGAGTGTTCTACTGACTAAGGAAAAATTCATACAATATGTCTGGTGAGAATATCAGAAACCGACTTAGAAATTTTATTTCTAAAATGTTCTGGATATAACATTGATTTTTTATCTAAGTTTAAATTTTCTTCAATCCAAGTAAGATTCCTATTTAATAGATTTATTGTCATTGCTATTGCACCAAATTTGAATTTAAAAAGTAATGTATTTTCATCAATTTCTACAAATTTTAATTCACAATGCTTTTGTTTTAGTTCATATTTATCATTAAACCTTGGGACACTACAAAATTTTTGTATTTCAAAGTCAGTAGTCAAAAAAGGATATGGATTATTATCTTTTACTGTTAGAAAATCTTTCAAATCTTTGAAGTCATACTTTTTAAACAGAGTTTTTTGAGAATGATAAAATGATTCAAGACCTATTTTTAACAGTAGTTTTGAAGTGGCTACTTCGCTTTTGTCGAATGAGGGAACTACTAAATATCCTATTTTAGTTGCAGGATTGAATTCAACCATGTTTTCTTTGTTTAATCCATTAACATTTATGTACTTTTTTCGAAAATTTTCATCTCCTTCAATTGTTAACTTCCTCACTTTTCCTTTCGCATTTTTGCCTTTCTTTGTTATGATTGCTAATCTTGCTCTTTCCATAACAAAAATAGATTCTGTTAGAGCTTTATCTTCAAACTTAGAAAACCTACCATTACATATATCGCAAACTTCACCTTTTTTCATAACATATTTTTTGTTCCCAAATGATTCGGGAACAATATGTTCAATAGAATTAGCTTCGTTTTCTTCGTCACAAAAGATACATTTCATAAAAATAAATTGTTGGTGATTAAATGTTGTTTAAGATTATTCCATAAACTAATGAATACCTATTACCATTTAGTTTATGATATTAGTCATACTTATTAATTAATTTATCAGCCACAAATGTTCAAAACAAAATCAGGTTGAACGCATTTAAAAATGCAATTTTGAGTTTAAAATCAATGAATAGTACAATTTTATAACTGTAATTTTGCCAGAAATAATAAATTGATG
>JANXRS010000317.1 GCA_025356745.1 Arcicella sp. | reverse complement strand
ATCTGGTTTTAGGTTTATGTTAACATAAATACTTCATTTTTAGGTTTTATCTTAAATTGAATCTTTTTTCATTATCCAAAATAAGCTCAATTTGTATTTTTCCAAGCAGTTTTATTGTACTTTTAAATGCGTTGAACCTGTGTTTTATTCCAGCGAACGAATAAAGTGAAATTTTTTAATATCGTCATATTGAAAGGTTTTTCTCTCAATATTGGAAAATTTAAAATTTGATTTCCAAAAGTAAAAAGCGGGTTCAGGGAGTTTTGAAGTAGATTTTTGACAACCAATGGTTAAAATAAATAAGAAAAAAAATGCTATAAAATTTATTTTCATAGAATTGTCATCTTTTTAACAACCACTTTTTCTCTTTCAACATATTGCAAAAAATAGCTCCCAGAGGCTAATTTTAACTCAAAAATCTGTTTTTGAGTTGTTCCATTGAAAGATTGACTTAAAACTTCTCTGCCTAAATAATCTATAATTTTTAAGTTTCCAGTTAGGAAATTATTCCCAAAATATTCAAAAGTAAAACCACCTTTATTGGGATTTGGGTATAACAAATAATTAGTTTGCAAATCGGGTAAAGTGAATTTACATAAAAAAGTTTCTTTTCCTTTCAATTGAATTTTTTGCGACCAACCTCCATAACTCACTTCCAAATCCGTTATTTCATTATCATTGGCAAATTCATTAATGGCAGCAATCAACATCTCACTTCCTTTCAAAACACCTCTCCAAATAGGATCTCGGTCTTGAAAATGTTGATACGCAGATTTGGGGATAATCAGCCGATAATTACCTATAAAAAAATCTTTAAATTGAGATAATCTGTACAATGAATTAACATAAGTTTCATATCTTGAATAGTTTAAATTATCGGGATTAATCGGATTTTCCCAAAGCCAGATACCTTTTGCCCCTGAGAAAAAGGGCATAATGGCTTGAGCTTCAATTAAATATTTTTTTATAGGTTGATTATAACCATAATTAGAATTTATTTGACATTTATTGTACGAAAGCCATTCAAAAAGCATAATATCTTTATTGCTTCGAGCCATGTTTGCCTCCACTTGAAAAAGTTGATAGGCAATGTTAGGGTATTCTTTTATCACACCATATTCATAACAAAAATAAGCAGATGGAGCTAAAAAATTATTTTGATTATAAAACTCCCCTCCTACTTTTTTACTGACCGAATCTATCATGTAATAATTCAAAACTTTATTGCTCGTTTGCCATTCTTGCCAAGTATAATTTAAAAGAAATTCAACGTTTTTTATTGGGGCATCTGAATAAGAAGCAAATTGTGTTGCAATCGGCATTCCATTATTTTTCAGGTACTTAATAGGTTCAGCATAAATTTTTGCCAAGTCTTTTTTATATCTTTCAGTAAAATCAATATCCGATAATTTACGGTATTGGATTGGCAAAGTTGTGTCTGCTTTCAAAAAACGAATGGCTGCATCCGTCGGAATTTCACGTTCTACGTCAAGCATCAAAATATCCAGATTTGGCATTGCTTTTCCTTGCGTATCGGTGAACATATCCGCCATTTCCCGCATTTCCCGTTTCCATTTTTCTTGATATTTTTGCAAATCATTCGCCCAAGGGCTTTCAATTTCATACCAAGGCTGACCTTGCAAGCTGGCCGTCCCCCCCCATAGAATGGCACGATTCTTTTGTGGTAAATTCACATCAGCGGGTGTAAAACTAGCCAAATGCGAAAAACCATGTTTTAAGGGTAACTGAAGCGAATCTTTAAATCTCGGGCCGTTATAAATTATTTTAAAAGGCAACGTAAATTCAGGAAATTGTTTCCAATTAATTACCCCATTTTGTGTTGAAGGTGTATAATTTAGTGTGTTCTGACAGTCATTTTGTCCAAATGATTGGAAGTTAAGCACTAATAGCAAGAAAATAAAATACTTTTTTATCACGTTTACAAGACAAATGTCTGACATTCATCAATTAAAATTTTTAAATTTGCACAGAATAACTAAAAATAACATGATGCGTTCCAAAATACTTTTAATGTTAATAATTTCACTAAGCATTTTTTCATGTGCTAAAGATGAAATTATAGACCCAAATCTTGCCAAAAATGATGCAATAAAATCATCTGAATGGATTATAAGTGGATTTACAACCTCCGACACTACGCCCATTGATCCAGCATTGTTTGCAGGCGATGCTAAATTTATTGACCAACTTACCTATATATTTGATAACGCTGGAGTTGTTCGCTCTTACGATAAAGTTTCAAAACAAGCTCAGGCCTACGGCACATGGAGACTTGTCGAAAACTCCACGAAATTAGAAATAAATATTCAAGGATTTAAAGGAAGTTTTGGTGTAATTGAATTATCGAAGACAAAAATGGTTCTTCGCAATAACATTAAGTATAATAATAATGACATTCCTGTAAATATGGTTTTCGTACCGTTGAAATAATTATTTAGGCAAAAAATCAGTAAGGTTAAATGGTTATTGAAGTTGAAATTTAGAAACATTAACCCTCTTATTAAATTGTAAATAAACAATAATTTCATTTCTCAAACATTTAACTGTTAAACACTTCAACTCAATTTAAGGATAAATACCTTACAAATCATGCATAAAAATTTATCGCTCGTTTTAGAGCCTGAAATTGCTTTTGATGAAGAGAATTTCAAAAATTATATTCATAAATTACTACAATTTCCCGAAGATGAAAACACTTTTATTCGTCCCCTTAAACGTTCAATTGATGCACGTGGACGACAGGTGAAAGTTAATGTGGAGGCAGAAGTCTTTATTAACGAAGTTCCTTCTCCTATTATTTCCTTCAAAAAAAACTACCCAGACGTTTCAAAAGCAAAACAAGCCATCATCATTGGTGCAGGTCCAGCGGGAATATTTGCCGCTTTGCGTTTAATTGAATTAGGAATAAAACCCATCTTATTGGAACGTGGAAAAGATGTAAGAGCCAGACGACGTGATTTGGCGGCCATTAACAAAGACCATATTGTTAACCCTGAGTCGAATTATTGCTTCGGTGAAGGCGGTGCTGGGACGTATTCAGACGGGAAATTGTACACTCGCAGTAAGAAAAGAGGTGACATCAGAAGAGTTCAAGAGATTTTAGTGGCACATGGAGCAACCGAAGAAATTCTCGTGGAGGCTCATCCACATATAGGCACAAATAAATTGCCTCAATTAGTCGCAGACCTCCGTGAGAGCATTTTATCTGCAGGAGGTGAAGTCCATTTTAATACAAAAGTTATTGACTTTATTCTTCAAAATAAAGAAATTAAAGGCGTTATTCTGGAAAATGGAAACGAAATTTCGGGTTTGGGTGTCATCTTAGCAACGGGACATTCGGCGAGGGATATTTTTGAATTATGTCAGAGAAGAAATGTTTTAATTGAAGCTAAACCTTACGCCATGGGTGTGCGAATTGAACATCAACAAAGTTTGATTGATTCCCTTCAATATCACCGACCTGAAAGAGGAAAATATCTTCCTGCGGCATCGTATAGTCTGGTCGGACAGACTTATTTCAAGGGCGTTCAGAGAGGCGTTTTCTCCTTCTGTATGTGTCCAGGTGGCTTTATAGTTCCTTCGGCAACTGCTCCAGGAGAATTAGTAGTTAACGGAATGTCACCGTCTAGAAGAGATTCAAAATTTGCTAATTCGGGTATGGTTGTGGCCATTAATGAGATTGATTTACTCCCATTTAAGCAGTTTGGAGCATTGGCTGGGCTTCAATTACAGAAAGAATTAGAACAAAAGGCGTGTAGAATGGCAGGTGGAGGACAAACTGCTCCAGCTCAATTGGTGGGCGATTTCATTCAAAGTAAACAGTCAAAATCTTTATTAGATACTTCTTATCAACCAGGATTAGTCTCATCAGATATGATGAATGTTTTACCCGATTTTTTGGGAAAACCCTTGCAAGAAGGTTTAAAACAATTTGGGCAAAAAATGCGAAATTATTCTACGAACGAAGCACAAATTATTGGTATTGAAAGTAGAACATCGTCACCCGTTAGAATCCCAAGAGATAAAGAGACCTTGGAACACCTTGAAATAAAACGACTTTTTCCATGTGGAGAAGGGGCGGGATATGCAGGCGGCATCATGTCGGCAGCCATGGATGGCGAAAGATGTGCGGAGAAATTAGTTGAAAAATATTGTTAGGAAAATAAATGATAGAATTTAACATTTTCATAGAAAAACTTAAAACACGACTTAGCGAACCTTTGCCTGGCAGCATGGCTCATGACATAATGGCTTCTGAATCTCGTTTAAAGCTCAAAATGCCTTCTCCCAACGAGCGAACTCGTGAAAGTGCGGTTTTGATTTTATTTTATCCCTCTAAAAATCAAATTTTTATACCCTTAATTCTTCGTCCTCAATACGATGGTGTCCACGGTGGACAGATGGCTTTTCCAGGAGGAAGAGCCGAAAAAGAAGATGAAAACCTCATTAGAACTGCCTTACGAGAAGCTCAAGAAGAAATTGGTGTTAGGGTTTCAGATGTGAAAGTTTTGGGAGAGCTTACTAAATTATACATTCCACCTTCAAATTTTTATGTACAACCAGTTATGGGTTATATGACCCATAAACCTGATTTCTATCCAGACCCACGAGAAGTTGATAAAGTAATTGAAATATCATTAAACGAAATAAAAAGTCCTACTATTATTGGACGTAAAACACTTATTGTTAGAGGAGTAGAAATTGACACTCCATTTTATGACATCAAAGAAACGACCGTTTGGGGAGCAACAGCCATGATGATTTCAGAACTTTTAACACTTATTGAATCCTTAGATTAAATTTTATCGTTTAATAAAAAAAAAATAACCACTTGAATTACGTGCAATATTATTAATTTTGCGAATAAAGTACTTAAAAAAAATTCTGCCAAAAAACCTAGACAAATAATGAAATTTATTAAAACCTCCTTGCCTAATTTGCTATCAATTATCGGGATAGCAATTATTATCTTCGTTTTTTACTACGCTTGTAATAAATTTTCCTACAATTTTTTTTATCAAGATGATTTTCATTTACTTCAATTTGTAACAATATTTGAAGATGATTCAGTTAGTTTTCAACAGAAACTCATTACCCTTAACGGGCTACATAATGAACACAGAATCATTTTTCCAAGATTGTTCGTTTTAATTGATTATTATCTTCAAGGATACATAGACTGGCAAGTTCTCAATGTGGTTTCGGCACTTTATTATTTAGGTATTTTCACATTTTTCGCCTTAATAATCAAAAAGATAAATCTTTCTTATTGGTACATACTTCCAGTTGCTTTATTCATATTTCAACCTTCCGCATACCAAAATTTTTATTGGACTATTTCAATACTTCAGCAAGTTGGAAATTTATTTTGGGCTATGTTTTTATTTTATAGTTTAGTCTATTTTAAATCTCGGAATTTCTGGATTTCCCTTGTTCTAATCATTGTTTTAACCTTTACACATGGAAACGGATTATTTGCTTTCGGAGTAGGTGCATTGTTATTATTGCTACAAAAAAGGTTTGTCCAATTAGGTATCTGGGTAGGATTAATGGTATTAGTAGCAACGTTTTACTTTTGGGGATACTATACCGCTCAAAATTCAAATGTATCGGGTAGTTTGAGTAACCCAATAAGATTGATTGGTTGTTTTGGAGGATTTTGGGGAGGATTTATTTACAATTTTTCAAAAAATAGCTACCGAATTATTTTCACAATTTTAGGAGGATTATTAATTTTTAGTATCCTTTCATTAATCAATTTAAAACTTGTTTTAAATCATTTCTTCACTAAAATAAGAACAAAATTTCAGACTTATTTTCCCCAAGAAAATCTCTTCTTATTCGCTTGTTTTTTATACCTTACAATTACTGCCGCTTTAGTTGCTTTAAGCCGTTCTTGGAGTTCAATTGAAGCGGGATTTCAAAACAGATATTTGCATAATTCTGTGATAGCATTGGTTTTACTATACGTTACCGTTTTACCTATTAAATCCTTATTTTTAAGAAAATTATTCGGGATTATTATGCTATTTATGGGGCTATTATTCAACATTTTTTCTTGGTATTATAATTACGAATCGCTAGCATTTCAGAGAAAATCTCAAGAATCCGATGCAATAAACTATGAATTTAATAAAATTTCAATTGTAAATGATAAATCATTCAATAGTAATATAAAATCCATCCTACAACAATCTTATAACGATGGAGTTAGTAATTTTCCAGAAAGTCCTTTAACAGAAGTAGTTAGTAATTTAAATAAATTTATAATCCCACCAATTATTGATTATCAAATTGATATAAAAAAGGATTCGTCATTAGAATTCAATATCGCAAACTCAAACTATAGAGATATTTATTACCTCAATAATTTTTCACTTCCCTACAAAGGTGACGTTTTCATAATAATGAAGTCTGTTCAAAATACTTTTATCAGTCCAACAAGTCATCGTAGAAACAGTAAAATTAATCAATTAAAAACAGGTCAATTTTTCACAAATGGCTTTACGACCACGATTATGACCGATGCAATGCCCAAAAATGAATATCAAATTGGAATTGTGCAAAAAGTTCATAACCAGTTCATTTACACCCCCACAAAATATAAAATTATGACTCATTAATCTTTCAGTTTACTAAATTTTTTCCTTTATGATTTTTTTCGTAAATTAGGGTTATATTGTTCATTAATTACTTTTAACGAATAACGATTAAATAATAAAATAGAAGGAATAAAATTATCAATGGAAAACGAAACCTTGCCTGAAAATTTAGACGAAAATATCACCGATGTAACCCAAGAAGAGGCTCTCCACGAGCAAGTTGCCGTTGCAGGATTATACGAAAACTGGTTCTTAGAATATGCTTCTTACGTAATTCTTGAGCGTGCAGTGCCTGCCGTTGAAGATGGATTAAAACCTGTTCAACGCCGCATTCTTCACGCTTTAAATGAAATGGATGACGGTCGTTTCAATAAAGTTGCGAATGTAATTGGGCAAACCATGCAATTTCATCCCCATGGAGATGCTTCAATTAATGATGCAATGGTGAATATGGGACAGAAAGATTTAGTATTTGATTGTCAAGGAAACTGGGGAGATTATCGCACAGGTGATGGTGCGGCCGCAGCCCGTTATATCGAAGTACGCTTATCAAAATTTGCCATTGATGTAATTTTCAACCCTCAAACCACCGAATGGCAACTCTCGTATGATGGTCGAAAAAGAGAACCTGTCTCATTACCTGTAAAATTTCCTCTTCTACTCGCTCATGGCGTTGAAGGAATTGCGGTAGGGCTTTCCACGAAAATAATGCCCCATAATTTCGTGGAATTAATTGAAGCTTCCATCAATATTTTGAAAGGAAAGCCTTTTGAATTATTTCCCGATTTTCTAACGGGCGGTTACGTGGATGTATCTAATTATCAAGACGGAAATCGAGGAGGAAAAATTAGGGTCAGAGCAAAAATTGAAGAATTTGATAAGAAAACCTTGATTATCAAAGATATACCATTTTCAACGACTACCACAAATTTGATTGAATCTATCATAAAAGCAAATGATGGAGGTAAAATTAAAATCAAAAAGGTAATTGACAATACCGCAAAAGACGTTGAAATTCAAGTACAATTAGCTCCAGGTGTATCCCCAGATGTAACGATTGATGCCTTGTATGCCTTCACAGATTGTGAAATTTCTATCTCGCCAAATGCTTGTGTAATCATTGCAGATAAACCTCATTTTGTAGGTGTTTCTGATATTTTAAAGACTTGTACACAACAAACTGTTCGATTGTTAGAACGTGAATTAGAAATTCGTAGAGACGAACTAATGGAGCGATTATTATTCAGTTCACTCGAAAAAATCTTTATTGAGAATCGAATTTATCGTAATATTGAGCAATGTGAAACCTTTGAAAAAGTTATAAAAACGGTTGATTTGGGTTTAAAACCTTATAAGCCCCAATTTTACCGTGTAATTGTTGAGGAAGATATTTTAAAATTATTAGAAATTAGAATAAAACGCATTTCAAAATTTGACGCTTTCAAAGCTGATGAATTAATGAAACGTTTGCAAGATGAGTTGGCTGAAGTTCTTGATAATTTGGCAAACATTATCCGATATTCAATTTCATATTTCAAAGATATTTTGAAAAAACACGGTAAAGGTCGTGAGCGTAAAACCGTAATCAAAAACTTTAATACTATTTCAGCGGCGGTTGTTGCTGCGAACAATCAAAAATTGTACGTTGATAGAATTGGCGGTTTTGTGGGTTACGGCTTAAAGAAAGAAGAGTTTGTAGAAGATTGTTCGGATATTGATGATATAATTGTGTTTCGCCAAGATGGTAAATGTATGGTTGTAAAAATTCAAGAGAAGGTTTTTGTTGGAAAAGATATTATTTATGTATCTGTTTTTAAGAAAAATAATGATAGAAAAGTTTATAATTTAGCCTATTTTGATACCAAATCGGGAGTTTCTTATGTGAAACGCTTTAAAATAACCGCAGTAACTCGTGACCGTGAATATGATTTAACGGCAGGAAATCCAAAATCAAAAATTTTATACTTTACCGCTAACGATAATGGTGAAGCTGAAACCATTCAAATTAATTTAACGGCTTCATGTACAGCTCGTGTCAAACAATTTGACTTTGAATTCAAAACCTTATTGATTAAAGGACGTGATTCTATGGGTAATGTTTTGACAAAATATCCCGTCAGAAAAATTATTCAAAAATATGCTGGTATTTCTACTTTAGGTGGCGTTGATATTTATTATGATGAAAATGTTGGTCGTTTAAATCGGGATGAGCATGGTCGTTATTTGGGTAATTTTGATGCGAAAGATGCCATTTTAGTTGTCTATAATGATGGACAATATGAACTCACGAATTTTGAATTGACCAACCGTTATGAGAATAAGGACATCATGGTGATTTCTAAATTTATTCCCGAAACAATTATCTCTGCGATTTATTATGATGGTGGTTCTAAGGTATATTACGCCAAACGTTTTAGAGTAGAGACTTCCACGATTGATAAAAAATTCTTATTTATTTCGGACGAAAAGGGTTCAAAACTAACGCTAGCGAGTATTGATAATTATCCAAGAATTGAATTATCTACTAAGAAAGATAAGAATGCCCCAATTGTAAAAGAAGAAATTAACTTGGACGAAATTACAGAAATAAGAGGGTGGAAAGCGATAGGAAGTAAATTAACAACTCAAATCGTTCAGCATATCAAACCATTAGCCTCTCGAATTATTGAATCAGAAATTAATGAATCAGTTGAGTCGGAAACAGCAGTGGTAGTGAAAATTGAATTGCCTAAAAAATTAGTAGCTCCTAAAGAAATAGAATTTTCCGAGTTGAGTGATGTAATAACAGGTGAACAATTGGGCTTATTTTAAATTAAAACTCAAACAACATACAAATCGAAAACACGTTCAAAATGTCAATAGAAAAACTTTTAGCATTAAGGAAATATTTCAAAAATTTCATAAAAGGTTTTATAGCCCTCAGCTTCTTTATGCTGATGGGCGTTTTATTGGCTAATATTTGGATTGTGTTTTCGACTGAAAAAAAGAATTTTTATAACCTTCGAAATATGCCTTCAAACGATGTAGGGCTTGTATTGGGAACGAGTAAAGCCGTTCATGGGGGAAAAGAGAATATGTTTTTTAAATACCGTATGGAAGCAGCGGCACGATTATACAAAGAAGGTAAAGTGAAATTTTTGATATTGAGTGGCAATCATGACTCGGTATTTTATAATGAACCGAACGATATGAAAAAGGCTTTAATGTCATTAGGTGTTCCCGAAAATGTGATGACTTTAGATTTTGCTGGATTTCGGACTTATGACTCAATCATTCGATGTAAAGAGGTTTTTAATCAGCATAAATTTACCATCATTTCACAACCTACGCACAATGCACGTGCCTTATTTTTAGCAAATCAATTGGGAATTGATGCTGTTGCTTTTGCTGCTCAAGATGTACCTTCGGGTTACAAAACATATATCCGTGAATATTTTGCTCGTCCGAAAGCAATTCTTGATGTGTATTTGCTCGACCGCTTTAAATATACTTCTAAGAAAGGAATTGATGTAAAAGATGAGAGAAGATAGTTAGTCCAGTAGGCAGTTTTCAGTGGGCAATTTTAAAGAGTTAAAATTATCTCACAAGTAATTTTATCTTTCGAAATTTGAGCTTTCAATTCATCTAATCCGTTGAATTTTTGTTCGTT
This sequence comes from Arcicella sp., assembly GCA_025356745.1. Classification (GTDB taxonomy): domain Bacteria; phylum Bacteroidota; class Bacteroidia; order Cytophagales; family Spirosomataceae; genus Arcicella. Next base: position 17,486 of record JANXRS010000317.1, on the reverse strand, counting down.
ACGAATTTTTTGCAAGAATTCGACTGTTAAGTTTTCTCCATAAATTTCTTGGTCAAAATCAAATATATTTACTTCAACCGTTTGGTAAGTTCCATCAACCGTTGGGCGATTTCCGATATTTAACATTCCTCCAAAAGCCTTTTCTTTATAGTAAACTTTCACAGCATAAACGCCATCAGAAGGAATCAATTTTGCAATTTCACGCACTTGAATATTTGCCGTTGGGAAACCAATGGTTCTGCCCAATTGCTTTCCTTTCACAACAACACCAGATAATGAGTAATTTCGACCTAAAAAATGGTCTGCTGAAGGAACATCTCCTTCATAAAGAGCTTTTCTAATTTTAGAAGAACTAACGCCCATATTTTCAATATCTTGACGAGAAATTTCTTCTATTTCAAAGCCATAACGTCCCATATTTGCTTTTAAATAATCAAATCCTCCTTCCCGATTTTTACCAAAACGGTGGTCATAGCCAATCACCAGAGTCTTCGTTCCAATGGTTTGAACCAATATTTTTTGGATAAATTCTTCAGAAGAAAGCTCTGAAAACTCACGAGTGAAGGGAACAATTAGCAAATGCTGAACACCACTTTTTTCTAATAATTCAATTTTTTCATCAAGGGTGGAAAGCAACTTAACATTCTGATTATCAGGCGATATAACACTTCTTGGATGCGGATAAAATGTTATTACCACACTTTCACCGTTATTTTGATAGGCTACTTCATTTAGGCGATTCAATATTTTACGATGTCCCAAATGAACGCCATCAAAAGTACCACTGGTAACGACTGCATTCTCTAATTTCTCAAATTCTTGTATTCCGTAATAAACCTTCATATTTCTGTCGGGCGGTAAACCGCTAATCGTTATTTCTACTTTTAATAAACTCTTCAATCGTCAAGGCATTTTCTACTGAATATTCCCCAATTCGTTCTCGTCTGAGCGCTTTTAGGTACGCTCCTGAGCCACAAGCTATTCCAAAATCTCGAACCAAACTCCTGATATATGTTCCCTTTGAACAGACGATTGAGAAACTAAGTTCGGGAAAATTAGAAGCATCAATTTCAAATTTCATCACTTCTACTTCCCTTGATTTTATCTCAATATCTGATTCAGTTATTCCTTTTCGAGCTAATTCATACAATCTTTTTCCATTTACTTGAATTGCCGAATAAATGGGTGGAATTTGTGAAATGTTACCTCTGAAATTATCTAAAGCTGTATTTATTATTTCTTTAGTAATATGTTCCGTTGGAAATTCTGCATCAAATTCAGTTTCTAAATCAACTGAGGGGGTAGTTTTTCCTAAAACTAATATACCAGAATATTCTTTTTCTTTGGCTTGATAGTTATCAATTTGCTTGGTCATTTTACCCGTACATAAAATAAGTAAACCAGTTGCTAGTGGGTCAAGCGTACCTGCATGACCAATTTTTTTAAACTTTCCAGCAAATTTCAACTTTTTAGTAACATCAAAAGAAGTCCAAGTTAGTGGTTTGTCGATTAAAATTAGTTCGCCAACATCAACAATTGGCTGTGAATTATCTTTTACTTCCATTATTTATTTCCAATTGCTAACATCAATAAAATACTAACTCCAAGAATAATACGGTAGATTCCGAAATATTTAAACCCATATTTATTCAAAATTGTTATGAAGAATTTAATCGCCAAAACGGCTACAATAAATGCTACTATATTACCTATGCCTAATAATTTCAGTTCTTCACCCGTTATACTACCTTCTTCTTTGATATATTTAAAGAGTTTATAAATCGTTGCTGCTGCCATGGTTGGCACTGCTAAAAAGAATGAAAATTCCGCAGCAAGACTTCTTGTTAATCTCTGTTGCATTCCTCCTACAATCGTTGCGGCACTTCGGCTTAAACCTGGGAATAAAATTGCTAAACATTGATAAAGCCCAATTTTAACGGCACTGATATTATTAATGTCGGATTCTTCATGAATAATTGGATTTTTAAACCATCCATCAACAAATAATAAGATGATTCCACCAATTAGTAAAACGGTGGCAATAAAGGCAGGGTTTTCTAAATGTTCATCAATTAAATCATTAAATAGTTTTCCAAAAATTAAAGCAGGAATAACTGCAATTATCAATTTTACATAAAATTGCCAATTAGAGAAATTGAAAAACTTTTTCCAATACAAAACAACAACTGCTAAGATTGCTCCAAATTGGATGCAAATTTCAAAAAGTTTTGTGAATTTATCTTTCTCAATTCCGAGGAATGAACTCATCAAAACCATGTGTCCAGTGGATGAAATGGGTAGAAATTCGGTGATTCCTTCTATAATTGCGAGAAGGATGGCATGAAGAATTGACATTATGGGTTAGTTTAATTTATGAGAAACTGGTTATATTTTCATTCGATTATTACTTTCTGACTGTAAAGTTCCTGATTCGTTTTGATTAAGACAAGATAAAAACCTTTTTTGAATGTAGAAACGTTGATTTCCACACTTTTCTGTTTTGCTATTTTTTGTTCAAAAACTGTTTTACCCAACAAATCTACAAAGGATAAATTTCCAGAAATAGGTTCTAAAAATGAGATAGTTAATTGTTCACTTGCTGGATTGGGGAACACGTTGAAGGTAGTATTTTCTTCAGATTGATTTGATAAAATTGCTAAAGTTTTTAAATCAATTTTAATGTATTTAGATTCAGAAATATTACTTAAAGCCTTCAAACGGTATGAATAAGCCGTATTTTCTTTCACTTTAGCGTCGGTATGTTCTAAGAGATTATCCGTTTCAACTATTTTCTGAAAAATTGTTTCTCCTTGTGACTGTCGTTCTAACACATATTTACTGGCATTTGTAACTAATTTCCATTTCAATTTGACATTTTCGTGAGTGATAGTTTCAGCGGTAAGTTCGGGGGTACTTAAAATGGCAGGAGTTTGAACAGAAATTACATTTACTAACGATTCCGTTTTATCACCAAAGGCTTTCAAACGATAAGAATAGGAAGTATTTTCAATCAAATCTTTATCAATCCATTCAAGCGATTTACTATCAAGCGAGGCAATTTGTTTATATTCTTCATTACCAGATTTTCGCTCCAACTTATAAGTAATTGCTCCAGTAATTAGTTTCCAATTGATTTTTAAGGAATTATAAAACAATATAGTTGAAGACAACTCTGGTTTTGTCAGTATTTCTGGAGTTTTTACTTCGATAGAATCAGAAGTAATTTCATTGGGTTTTCGAGTTGTTATGATTTTATATACATAAATTTGATTGGGTATTAATAAACTGTCAATCAATGATTTAATAGAATTATTGTCACTACTAATCAATGTATAGTATTGATTAGTAGTTTTTAGCCTGCGTTGCAATAAATAATCTTCAGCGCCGTTCGCTGTATTCCAAGTAAGTTGAACTTTATTATTATACAAAATAGTAGAACCCAACTTTGGCTTGGCTAAACCGTCAAGGGTCTTTATGGTAATTTGTGAATAAGTAGATTCTGAAGAATCGGACATTATTTTTAACTGATAACTATAGCTTACTGAATTTAGTAAACCCAAGTCAGTATATTCCAAAACATTAATTCCAAAAGTTTTTAAAGGTCTATAAATATCATCTTTCTCAGATTTTCTTTCAATAAATAGTTGTGCATTTTTTGGAAGTTTAGAAATATTCCAAGATAATTTTATTTGAGTTGGAGTTGAACTTGCTAATAGATTTTTAGGGTTCAGTAAAGGTTCTTGAATTTTTATACCATTAAAAGCCAATGCTCTTGCCCTAGACTTGTTCTTAATATAAGGACCAATAAAAATTGGATAATCTTGGGAATAATCTTTATGAAAAGGTGGCAAATAGGATAATCTTTTGGCGGAATATGGAATTTGATTTATAATTGTAATAGTATTATCATTAGCCCTAATTTCTTGTAAATCAAGAGGTTTATCGAAATTTTCATCTTGAAAAAAATTCCTTTTAAGTGATAATCTTATTTCTTGACCATTACTTTTTACTGTCGTATCATTTCCTAAGGAAATTAGTTGATTCTCTTGAAAAACCAATTTTATTCGAAGATGACTTTCATCTGTATAAAAAATTTTTTGAAGATTAGGAGATAAAATATTGGGTTCAGGAAGCGTCTTATAGAAAATAGGTTGTAATATATTTAACATTTCATTCGCACAATTTAAATAGCCTTTTTTTGTATAATGCACTCCATCATGACCCTCTAAACCTTCTACAGCGTAAGGAATAGCTTTTGGAAAAAATGAAGTTAAACTTCGTTGCGATTCTCTGATGGAAGCACCAGCATTTCCATTTAAACTGAATCGAACTATTCCACTCTGAAAAATGATGTATTGTTGCACAGTTGGGAAATCTTGTTGAAAAAATCCCATCAACTTTTTCAATTTAGTATCATATTCAACTGGGTTAGGCTTACTAAATAATTCGTAAACCCCTTGCCAAAGAAAAAACCCTTTAATATTATCAATTAGACCAGATTTTTTTATTCGATAACCAAAGGAATTATATACACCTCCTGGGGTCAAACCCGTACCATATCTATCTGTGAGTAAATCTATATGCATTCCAGGACCTCCACCCGTAATTATACAAACTGGAATATCATATCTTTCAGCAATTAACTCTTGAAGCATGGTTCCCCAAGCACCCACTCTTGGAAGAAAATAATTTTCACTTTGTGACCACAATGTATCTTTTGATAAATAGTCTCGTTGAACTTCCTGATTATATTTACCAAAACTACGGATATATTTATTGGTTGAATAATAATCTACTACACTCTGCGTATTCCCGTTTGAATCTCCGTAAATGACATAAAAATCCCCTGCTACAATATTTTTACGTTCTGTTACAAAAGTTGAATCTTTATTATTTTTAGAAGCATAAATTTTAATACTATATTCCGCTTTTTCTGATTTAAGGAAAGGATTTAATGAAAATGTATCGTCTCGATTATTTATTTGAACATTACTTTTTTGGAAACTAAACAATTTACCTTCTCTATAGACCGAAACCGAAATAGTTTTCCATCCTTTATCACTAATAGTTCCTTCTATAGGAATTAGGGCTATTTTTTCATCATTACGAGCATACATTTGAAAATTTTGTGGTATTTGACTAAAAACGAAAGGAGGATATACTTGTTGAGCATTTGTAACAAACCCAATTATGCAAAATAACAGGACTAAGATAAACTTTAAGATGTAATCTGGATGATTCATGAAATTTTGTTATAAAATTAATAACACAAAAATAGTCCCTATTTGCATAAATAGTGACTATCTTCAATATAAATCTATATATTCAACTTAAATACCTATAACTTCTTATCCAAATATGCTTTCCAATCTGCATAAATTTCTTGATAAGTATTTAATTTTGAAACATCGGGTTCAATCAAACCAATTTTCTCCATATTTACAAAAGCCTCTTTCGGATTACTAAAATATTGGCTACCAATTCCAGCCCCTAAAGCAGCTCCTTTTGCTCCATCAGTGTCATACAATTCAACACTCACACCTGTAACGTTTACGAGCGTTTGCGAAAAAACTTCACTCAAAAACATATTGGCTTTTCCTGCCCGAATCACCGAAGGCTTTGTTCCATTTTCAGCCATTATATCCATTCCGTATTTTAACGAAAAAGCAATGCCTTCCTGTGCCGCACGAATAATGTGTGCATTGGTATGAATGTTAAAATTAATTCCTTGAAAAGTTGAGCTTATCGTTTTATTCTCCAAAACCCGTTCCGCTCCATTGCCAAATGGTAAAACTTTTAAACCATTTGCCCCTTCCGTGATTTTAGCTGCTAACTCATTCATCGTTTGATAATTCATGCCTCCTGCGATGTTATCACGTACCCAACGATTCAAAATTCCTGTTCCATTGATACACAACAAAGTCCCCAAACGATTTTCATTATTCATTTGATGATTGACATGAGCAAAAGTATTTACCCTTGATTTTGGGTCGTAACTTATTTTATCCGAAACTGAATAAATAACGCCAGAAGTTCCAGCCGTTGCTGCTACTTCACCAGGCTCTAATACATTGAGTGACAAGGCATTATTAGGTTGGTCGCCCGCTTTGTAGGTCACTTGGACTCCCGCTTGTAAGCCCAACAAATCTGCCATCGAACTACTTAATCCACCATGATTTGAAAAAACTGGACGAATATCAGGCAATATAGTTGAAGAGAAACCATAATATTTCATTACATCTTCAGAAACAGCATTTGTTTGGAAATCCCAAAAAATACCTTCTGATAAGGCAGAATTTGAAGTAGTAATTTCTCCCGTTAATTTCATTGAAATAAAATCGCCTGGCAACATAATTTTATAGACAGAGCCATAAACTCGTGGTTCATTTTCTTTGACCCATGCCAATTTAGAAGCTGTAAAATTGCCTGGAGAATTCAATAAATGTAACAAACTCTGCTCCGCTCCTATTGCTTCAAAAGCCTTATTACCAATTTCAACGGCACGACTATCACACCAAATAATTGAAGGTCTGAGAACCTTTAAATCTCTATCAACCATCACTAAACCGTGCATTTGATAAGCAATTCCAATAGCTTTAATGTCTTTAGGATTATATTTTACTGTGGCATTACATCGCAAAATGGCTTGCTGAATGCAATTCCACCACATTTCGGGGTCTTGTTCTGCCCAACCTGTTTGCGGGGAAGAAATTGTATTTTCTGTATCTGGAAATTGTGCGGAGGCAATTAATTTACCCGTCGAGCCGTCCACAACAGACGCTTTGATGGAAGATGTGCCTAAGTCTAAGCCTAAAAGTAGCATTGGGTTTTCGTTAAAGGTTGGTTTTCAATTCACAAAAGTATGGGAAAATAGCGAATTGTTCTATACAGTTCTATGTTTAAATTTACCAATTAATTTGTATGTTTGCATGATTTCAATCTTTACCTGAACTACTCAAAATAATCCCTTCTTAGAGACATGGAAAATTTAACCCCTGTAATCTCAATCAAAAATTTAAACAAGGCTTACGATTCAACATTGATTCTTAAAGACATCAATTTGAATTTCTATGCTGGACAAATCACTGGCTACATTGGTCCAAATGGTGCAGGGAAAAGTACAACTTTAAAAATTCTTATTGGAATGTTAGGTGATTTTACGGGCGAGGTATCCGTATTGGGTTTCGATGTAAGAACAGATTCAATGGAAGTGAAAAAACGAATCGGATACGTACCTGAAAATGCTATTCTCTACGAAGTATTAACCCCAATGGAATATTTGTTATTTATTGGAAGGCTTTATCAACTTGAGGATGCTATTATTGAAAAAAGAGCCACAGAATTATTAACCATTTTAGGATTAAAAGAAGTCATAAATAGTAGAATGAATACCTTTTCAAAAGGAATGCGACAAAAAGTTTTATTAATTTCTGGCTTAATTCATAATCCAGAAATTATTTTTCTGGATGAACCGCTTTCAGGTTTGGATGCAAATGCTGTCATTTTAGTGAAAGAAATATTGGCAAAATTAAAGGAAGCAGGAAAAACAATCATTTACTCTTCTCATATTATGGACGTGGTTGAAAAACTATCCGACAGAATTATTATTATTAATAAAGGGGAAGTTGTTGCTGACGGCACGTTTGCTGAATTGAAAAATAATGCCACTTCTGGCTCATTGGAGGGAATTTTCAGCAATCTCACAGGAAATAGTCAAGAAGACCAAACACTTTCAAACGAATTTATTTCAGCCCTTTCATAACCAAATAATATTCCATCATGACCAAAATTGTATTATTTAGTTTAGACAAAATCCAATGGCTTTTTAAATGGTTAGGGATTGATTATTTATCATTACGTTCTATCGTTGAAGTGAAAATGATGATTGAAAATCGAAGAACTCATGGAATTCAAAATAAACAAAAACAACACAAAGAAGACAATAATACTTTTGTAAAATCATTGGGATTTCAAGCTCTTTTTAGCTTTCTTTTTGGGTTTATCATTCTTTCAATCAATAAAACTGTTTATAATATTTATCTTTGGAATTTTGCCTTTATTATGTTCATGATTGCCTTCAATATGATTTCTGATTTTATTGATGTGCTTTTTGATACTTCCGATAATATCATTTTAATTCCTCGTCCAATCGACAGCAAAGTAATTTGGATGGCTCGTCTGATTCACATCTCCGTTTTTATTTTAACCCTTACGCTAGCAAATTCATTAGGTTCAATTGTATGCACGATTGTCAAATTAGGTTTTTTAGCAGGGTTAATTTATTTCCTTAGTGTAGTTTTATTGTGCTTAATCACCGTTCTACTAACAGCAATTCTTTATCTTCTTTTAACTAAAATAGTTAGTGGAGAGCGTCTCAAAGATATTATTGGCTATGCACAAATATTCTTTTCCGTATTTTTAATGATTGGCTATCAATTTGGTTCAAAATTAATTTCAACCTTATTTTTAGACCAAACAGTTAGTATTAAATGGTGGCACTACATTACTCCGCCTGCTTGGTTTGCAGGAGTAATGGAAATATTGGTGAACCATAAATTTGATACCCCTTTTTTACTATTTGGGCTATTAATAATGACGATTCCTTTTTTGAGTCTTTTTGTAATGAACAAATATTTAGCTCCATTATTTTCTAAAAGTTTATCAGAATATGGAACTCCTGATAATGTTGAAAAACAAGCATCATTTACTCATAATACAAGTTTTTCTTTATTTTTATCTAAAATATTTACCAAAAATTTACTTGAAAGAGCCGCTTTTACTTTTGTGTGGAAGATAACAAATCGAGACCGAAAATTTAAAATAAGGGCCTATCCAATCTTTGGTTTACAAATTTATTTTATGATTAAAATTTTTACCGACGAAAAAGAACAAGGATATACAAGATGGATGGTTTTGTACTACACGACATTTTGCATTTATGGCGTTATCCAACAAATATATTTTTCTGATGAATGGAAAGCCTCTTGGATATTCAAAAACTCACCAATCCAGTTTCCGGGTAATATCCTTTTAGGGGGGATTAAAGCAATAATTATAAAATTAGCAGTACCCATTTTTATAGTTGTTGGAACAATAATGGTCTATAAATTTGGTTTAGAAGTAATAGACGATATCATTTTTGCCTTTGTCAATACGCTTTTATTTATCAGTGCTGGAATAACGATTGGAGAATTTTCAATGCCATTTTCTAAAGATATATCGGAGCAAAATAAAGCTGGCAAAAGTTGGTCAAGAATCATTGTCCTTCTCGTTTTCGTACCAATAATTGGAGGGATTCATTATTTAGTTAGCAAAACTACTTACGGAGTTATCATTTTAACACCTATATTTTTAACAATTTCTCTGCTATTATTTTCTGAATATCGAAAAATTACATGGGAGAAAATAAAAGAATAAAATGCTCAAATTACAAAATATCACCAAAATCTACCAAGAAAAAGTAGTTGTTAATAATATTTCAATGGAAGTACAATCAGGAGAAATCTTGGTAATAGTAGGAGAAAGTGGCTCGGGAAAAACAACTTTATTAAATATTATTTCTGGAAATATAACACCTGATTCTGGTTCATTAATTCTTGATAACCAAGCAATTGACTTATATTTCAACCGTTTAATTAAAGATTTACCCGATATAAAACTAGTTCCGCAAGATTACCGATTAAAACCCGATTATACAATTGCTGAAAACATAGACCTTGCCCTAACACATTATACGCAAGCGTACAGACTTGAACGGGTACAAGAACTTTTAGCGTTATGTGGAATCACTGAAAAAAAAGACAAAAAACCCCGTGAAGTCTCGGGAGGAGAAAAACAACGTACAGCCATTGCTCGTGCCATTGCTGATGAACCCTTGGTTCTTTTGTTAGACGAACCTTTTAGTAATTTAGATTCCATTAATCGAACCCATTTACGGACTAAAATAGTAGAAATCATTAAGCAAGAAAGTATCGCTTGCATTCTTGTAACCCATGATTTGTTGGATGCTTTTTTAGTCGCAGACCGAATTGGGATTATGCAAAAAGGGAACCTATTATTAGTAGATTCCCCTGTAAATATCATTCAACAAACTGATAATCAATACATTAAATACTTTGTCGATGCCGCCATGCAACCCATTGAAATATTCTTAAAGACTTACGCTCATCTATTTTAAACCGTCTTCACATAACTTCCCAGCCATTTGATTTCAGAGGTATGTTTTGCCATAATACTCTGAACACTGTCATCAAGAAAATAGCCATCAAATTCCATTAAAAACCAAAAGTTGAATTGTTCGCCTTCTTTTACAGGACGACTTTCAATTTTCAATAAGTTAATTCCCTGACTTTCAAATTCTTGCAAGAATCTTACAAGCGTTCCAGGCTTTCCATCTTCGGGTAAACGAGCAATAACCGTAGTTTTATCATTTTCACTTTTTTGATTGATAAAATCTTTTCCAATGATAAAAAAGCGAGTTCTGTTTTGAGCAGAATCTTGAATATTATCAAATAAAATTGGAACGTCGAATAATTTTGCGGCAATATGTGAACAGATTGCCGCAGAATCAGCCGTTTGACCTGCTAACTTTGCAGCTTTGGAAGTGGAATCTACTTGTACAAAAAAATCGTCTTCTTTTGCTCCGAAATAGTCATTCAAAAACTTTTCACATTGTCCAAAGGCAATATCTTTTGAATAAATTTTCTTAATATCTGATAACTTTTCAGCCTTTGTTGCAAACGTAAAATGTACAGAAATTACAACCTCCGCTACAATTTTAAGATCAGTTTCATTGAGTAAGTCTATGGTTTCTTTTACGATTCCTTCCAAATTATTCTCAATCGGCACAACTCCGAACCTTGCACGGCCTGTATCCACACTTTGAAAAACTGAACGAATATTAGGGAGGGCTAAATAATCACTCATTGCCCCGAATCTACTTTCGGCGGCTTGGTGCGTAAAACTCCCTTCTGGTCCTAAATAAGCTATCTTTTCGGGTAATTCAAGATTTCTGGAAACAGCAAATATTTCTAAATAAATTGCTTCAATCGCTGCCCGATTCAAGAGTCCATTATTCATAGAATCTAATCTATCAACAATTTGTTTTTCTCTTTCTGGACGATAAATAACAGTTTGGGTACTCTTTTTTAGTTCTCCAACTTGTTTGACAACCTCCATTCGCTTATTAAGTATTTCAAGCATTTGGTTGTCGAGGAAGTCAATTTGATTTCTTAATTCTTCGAGGGACATAGTTTTCAGTAATCAGTGAATAGTAAGTAATCAGTAAACATATATTCGTAAGATAAATGCTAACTGATTACTGCTAACTGTAATTTAAGCTGCTAATTCGGCAGGGTCTTTTTCTACGATTAGATTTTCAATAATAAATTTTTGACGGTCGGGAGTATTTTTACCCATAAAATACGTCAGAATTTTGGGAATAGTAGTATCCTTCGTCAAAATTACTGGTTCGAGTCGAATATCATCGTTAATAAACTTCCCAAATTCTTCTGGCGAAATCTCTCCTAAACCTTTAAAACGGGTTATCTCTGGCTTTGGACTCAACTTTATCATCGCCTTTTGCTTCTCAGTTTCATCGTAACAATAAATGGTTTCCTTCTTATTCCGTACTCGAAATAAAGGGGTTTCCAGAATATATAAATGACCATTTCTAACCAAATCAGGGAAAAATTGCAAGAAAAAAGTCATCATCAACAAGCGGATGTGCATTCCATCCACATCAGCATCCGTTGAAATAATAATTTTATGGTAACGAAGTCCTTCCAAACCTTCCTCAATATTTAGAGCGTGTTGCAATAGGTTGAACTCTTCGTTTTCGTAAACAATTTTTTTAGTTAAACCAAAACAATTCAATGGTTTACCTCTTAAACTAAATACCGCTTGCGTTTGTACGTTTCGTGATTTTGTAATTGAACCACTGGCAGAGTCACCTTCTGTAATAAAAAGCATGGTTTCGTATCTATCATCCGATTTTTCATCGGTCAAATGGATGCGACAATCTCTTAATTTTTTATTATGGAGATTAGCTTTTTTGGCTCTATCATTGGCAAGTTTTTTAATTCCTGCCATATCTTTTCTTTCCCGTTCCGACTGCTCAATCCGTTTTTTGATTGCCTCTGCCGTAGTCGGATTTTTGTGCAAAAAATTATCAAGATTAACTTTAATAAAATCGCCAATAAAACTTCTCACTGATTGAGAATTGGTATCGGGAGAAATATTGCTTGACCCTAATTTTGTCTTGGTTTGCGATTCAAAAACGGGTTCTTGAACTCTAATAGCGATTGCTCCTACGATACTTGAACGCACATCTTCGGGCGAATAATCTTTTTTATAAAACTCCCGAACCGTTTTCACAATTGCCTCTCTGAAGGCTTGTAAATGCGTTCCTCCTTGGGTTGTATTCTGCCCGTTGACGAACGAATAATACTCTTCTCCATATTGATTTCCATGCGTAATGGCGACCTCAATATCATTTCCTTTCAGATGAATAATTGGATAACGTCTTTCCTCCTCGGCAGAATACTTATTCAAAAGATCAAAAAGACCTTTTTGAGAAAAATACTTTTGTCCATTAAAATTAATGGTTAATCCAGCATTTAGATAAGCGTAATTCCAAATTAAATATTCCAGAAATTGAGGAATATAATGATAGTTTTTGAAAATGGTATTATCTGGTTCAAAAACTACGTGCGTACCATTTCGTCCATTTGAATCAGTTCCATCGGGAGATTCATTGGTCAATTCCCCTTGTTTAAATTCCGCCCATTTGGTTTTGCCATCTCGAAATGATTGAACTTTAAAATAAGAAGCTAAGGCATTGGTAGCTTTCGTACCCACTCCATTCAAACCAACCGATTTCTGGAAAGCTCCTGAATCATACTTACCACCAGTATTTATTTTGGAAACGCAATCAATAACTTTCCCCAATGGAATACCTCTTCCGTAGTCTCGGACTTCAACACGGTGATCTGAAATTTTGATTTCAATGGTTTTCCCATTTCCCATCATGTGTTCATCAATGGAGTTATCCATGATTTCTTTTACTAAAACATAAATTCCATCATCGGCGGACGAACCATCTCCCAATTTACCAATATACATTCCTGGGCGAAGACGGATATGTTCTTTCCAATCAAGCGACCGAATATTGTCTTCGGTATATTTTACATTTTCTGGTATTGTGGACATATTAAAAAGAAAGGATTTTAATTTATGGATGTATTATGTAAAATATTTAGGTTTCGATAACCGTTGTTCATAATAACACGAACTAACATAGAAACTTAAAATTTGAGGCAACCAATCCCTAAGATTAGGCGTCAATAGAACAACAAAACTACAAAAAACATTAATAAACTATGAAATTAGAAAGATTTAATTGTTGTCAACACAATTAATCTATCAAATGGTCGTGTGAATTACCTAAAAGTTGATTTACTTTGTGCTTTAAAACTACTAAAATGGATAATTTAGCACATCCCAACTTTAAAAAAATCGTTAATTAATCATAAAGGCTAAGATTTAATATGTTAAAAAATGAGTTAGTAATTCGCTTTTGTAAGAAGATACACAGTTTTTCTTTTTTCACATCTACTAAAAAAAATCTGTTAATTCTTTTCACGTTTTGTTCTATTTTCACAATCAATAGAGCAAATTCACAAGGTTTTCCGCTTGGGTCTTTTCCGAATATCACATTCCCGACCCAAACTCCTAGAACTACTACTAACACATCTTCGGCTGCTTCCAATGCACCTCGAAAAGTTGTGGAATCAAGTAAAGAAAAAGTAGCTGGAGATTCCATTAAATCTGCGAGAAGTACCAGCAGTCTGCTTCCAACTGTTGATTCTAGTGCGGTTGCCTTACGTAAAAAAATCTTTGGCTTCAATATTTTTAATAATCCAAATATTTCTTTTGAAACTTCATTAAAAATTCCTACTCCAAAAAATTATACGCTTGGAACAGATGATGAATTAATTATTGATATTAATGGCTTTTCAGAAGAACATTATAGTCTACCCATTACTTCGGAAGGATTTATTAGAGTTCCGAAAGTTGGCAATGTTTTTGTAAGTGGAATTACGATTGAAGATGCCAAGAAAAGAATTGTTGATAGACTATCCAAAATATACGTTGGATTAAAATCTTATAATGGCTCCGCTCCTAATACTACCGCCACCGTTTCATTGGGAAGTATTAGAACCATTAGAGTTACGATTTTAGGAGAAGTTGTTGCACCTGGCTCTTATTCATTGTCTTCATTATCAAGAGTAATGAATGCTCTTTATTTAGCAGGAGGTCCTAATGAAAATGGCACTTTTCGAGACATTAAAGTAATTAGAGACAAAAGACTTGTCGCACAAGTCGATTTATATGATTTATTAACAACGGGAAATCTTCGTCAAAATATTACTTTGCAAGACCAAGATTTAATTCAAGTTGGTTCATTTAAATCACGGATTGAAGTGATTGGAAGTCTTAGAAAACCTGCTATTTTTGAAAATCTTCCCAATGAAAGTTTAGAGAAAATTATTAATGAATATGGAAACGGATTTGCTTCTGATGCTTACCGCCAAGTTTTGAAAATACAACGTTTTACAGATAAAGAATTAAAACTTATTGATTTGAATAGTGATTTGCTTTCGTCTTTTTATCCAAAATCGGGTGATATAATTACAGTTGAGCGAATTTTGACCGACCGAGTTGAAAATGCAGTTACTTTAAATGGGGCAGTTTTTAGAGCGGGCAGATATTCAGTAAGTGACAATCAAACCTTAACAAAATTGATTAAAAGAGCTGAGGGCTTTAAACAAGACGCTTTTCTCACTCGAATTTCGATTGTCCGTTTACGAGATGATTTAACAAAAGAAAATATATCAGTAAATTATAATTATATATTATCTGGCAAAACTCCTGATATTGCTCTAAATCGAGAAGATATTATTACTGTGTATTCAGGACTGGATTTAATGGAAAATTATACGGTCAGAATTCAAGGTGAAATCAATTTAAAAAATATAACATCTGTAGCCCCTTCACCAGCCAGCGGTTCAACGGGAGTTTCAGATACACCACAGGGAACCAATACTGTTACACCAACGGGTTCTTTCCCTTATGTCAAAAATATGACGGTTGAAGATTTAATCCAAAAAGCTGGAGGTTTAAAAGAATCAGCAGCAACGGGTAGAATAGAAGTGATTAGAAGAAAGAAAAATATTGGAAAAGACAATCCAAGTCAGATAACCTCAACAATTGGTGAAAAATTTAATTTTTCAATCAATAATGATTTATCAATAAACGAGACTTCTTCCAAATTTGTACTTGAACCATTTGATGAAGTATTTGTTCGTTCTTCTCCCAATTACGAGAAGCAGCAATTTGTTTCAGTGGAAGGACAAGTGATTTTTCCAGGTTTATATGCTTTGGAACGCAAAGACGAAAAACTTTCTGATATTCTAAAAAGAGTTGGAGGTTTGAATGCCCAGGCTTATCCAAAGGGAGCAACCTTGGTTCGCAAATTTAAAATAAGTACACAAGAAGCCGATAGGAAACGTAAACAGTTTACCGATTTAAGTGATAATAGTTCAGATGCATCAGTAAAAATCGATGAAGTAAAAGAAGAATCTGAAGAATCAATAGGAATAGATTTAGTGAGAGCATTAGATAGTCCAGGAACTAATGCTGATATGCTTTTGCAAGATGGTGACATTATAAGAATTCCTAAAGAACCTCAAACAGTACGAATGCAAGGAGAAGTACTTTATCCAACATCAACAAGATTTTTGGATGGAATGCCCTTTAAACATTATATTTCTGAATCGGGTGGTTTCACGGATTTGTCCGCAAGAAAACGTTCATACATCGTTTACGCAAATGGTTCTGTTGATAGAACTCATAAATTATTTGGTTTATTTAATGTATATCCAAAAGTAGAACCTGGTTCAGAAATAGTAGTTCCACGATTAAATATCAGACAAGCTGCAACACAACAATTAGTTCAAACGATTATTGCACTTTCAACAGTTATTTCAAGTACAATAGGTCTGTTAGCTTTAGTAAGAACTGTTAAATAAACCATTTTCTTTAGTCTATAATGTCAGATAATCAATATAAAACGTTACCCGAAGACCAATTTTCTTTCAATGATATTGTTAAAAAATTGGTCTCCTTCAAAAATTTAATTGCCAGAAATTGGAAGACCCTCATTTTAGCTTTTATTTTAGGTACTCTTGGAGGCTACCTTTTTGAATTACTAACTAGAAAACCCCCTATTTATATCGCTAAAATTGTTTTCAATTTGGAGAATAGTGGTGGAGGCAGTGGCGGAGGGCTTTCAGACCTAGCAAGTGCTTTCGGAATAAGTGGCCCTAATTCAGCCAGTGCAGGGCTGTTTAGTGGAGAAAACTTTATTGAATTACTAAAAACTAAAAATTTGTATAACAGAGCCGTTTTATCACAAGTGGATATAGAGGGGAAAAAATATATTTTCGGGAATTATTATCTGCAAAGAAGTGGTCTTTTTAAGTACGAGTTAAAAGATGATATACAGATAAAAAGCTTCAAATTTACCCATGATAGATATGATTCTGCCACTGTAGATGAACGTAAGATGGTCAGATTGGTTCAAAACTATTTGATGCCTTATACACTTATAGTAAATGAAAGTAAAAAAGCTTCTTTTTTATCGCTTGTTGTATCTACACGGAATGATACACTTTCTTATGTTTGGGCTAATCTCTATTTAAAAATTGTTACTGATTTTTATAAAGAAACTAAAACACAAAAGACAAGAGAATTATTAGTTTTAATTGACCACAGGGTTGATTCACTTAGACGTGAATTATATCGTACTCAAGGTGCTGCGGCAAGATACGCTGACCAAAATCAGCAAATTATTGTTCAAGAAGGTTTAGTACAGCAACAAAGATTACAATCCAATAGTGGTCAGTTGCAAGGAATGTATTTTGAAGCTCTTAAAAATCTGGATAATTTAAAGTTTTCAATAGCGAAAGAAACTCCTCTTTTTAGTCGAATTGATGATGATGAATTACCAATATCTCCAGAACCTGCCCCAACGAAGAAAGGTACTATCATTGGTTCAATGATTGGATTGTTGTTAGCAATTATCTACGTTGCTTTTAAACAATCATTAAATGAAATTAATACAATTTAGATTAGTAAAAGATTATGCAAGAAACAGTTATAGAGGCTGGAAGGTCAGAGAAATATTATTGGCAAGACCTGTGGAGATTCAAAGAGTTGCTTTTTATCTTAGCTATTCGTGATATTACTGTAAAATATAAACAAACATTTGTTGGAATTGCATGGGCGATTTTTCGACCTATTTTAACTGTTTCTGTGTTTGTTTTTGCTTTCGATAAAGTGGCTAAAATTGAGAATAAATCAGCGATTCCCTTACAAATCATCATTTTTACTGGCGTAATTTTTTGGAATTTTTTCGCCATGTC
>JANXRS010000316.1 GCA_025356745.1 Arcicella sp. | reverse complement strand
ATCTGGTTTTAGGTTTATGTTAACATAAATACTTCATTTTTAGGTTTTATCTTAAATTGAATCTTTTTTCATTATCCAAAATAAGCTCAATTTGTATTTTTCCAAGCAGTTTTATTGTACTTTTAAATGCGTTGAACCTGTCCATCATTCGAAGTATGGGAGAATGCTATTTATTTATCCATATTAATTTCAATCTTGCCCTCAATCCTTCTGTTTCTCTGAATGTACTCACAGTACTACTGGCTTAACCCCCTAATTTCAATCTTGGATTTAACCTTGTGTTTTCACGAACTACCGTTTCTTACGAATGGTAGTTTAACGCAACTTATTAAGCTAACTAATTCCAGAACCTTACAGTCAAACAATATTTTTTTTATAAATTTAAGTAAAATTTAGAGATACCAACCTCTTAAGTATAGGTAATAATTTAAAAGATACCCCCTAAAACTAATGTTTAAAAAACTATTATTTCTTCTCATTCCTATTACAGGATTTTCCCAAACCCAAATCTCATTGAATGATTTGAGTGCCTTTAAAAATCCAAGTATTAATTGGACGATTGAAGGTGGCGCTACTGGTAGTTTTGATGGAAATGCCCTCAAACCTATGGCAGGAAAAGGTGTACTATTGGGTACATTGAGAGGCGCCAAATACCAATCAACCGATGACCTATATTCTGTAATTGAACACGGGGACATCAAAATGTCATTGGATTTTATGATTCCAAAAGGCTCAAATTCAGGACTTTATCTTCAAAGTCGTTATGAAATTCAGATTTATGATACTTGGTTAGGAAAACCAATAATAGATAACTTCTGTGGGGCTATTTATCATCGTTGGGATGAATCTCGTGGTAAAGGAAATGAAGCTTATGAAGGACATCCACCTCGCCAAAATGCAGTAAAAGCTCCAGGCCTTTGGAATCATTTAGAAGTAGATTTTAAGGCTCCAACCTTTGATGCTACGGGTAAAAAATTGACCAATGCTCGTTTTAATTCCGTTTATCTGAATGGTCTTTTAATCCATCAAAACGTTGAATTATTGGGTGTAACTCGTGGTGCTGTTTTGCAAGAAGTGGCAAAAGCTCCTTTCAGAATTCAAGGCGACCACGGGCAAGTGGCATTCAAAAATATTGTTTATGAAGTTTTTGAAAAAAGCGACATAAGTTTTACGCCCGTAACGTATGAAGTAACAGAAGGAGTAGTGAATAATTTTAAACAGACTAATCCTAAAATGGTTGCTTCTGGAACTCTTGCTCAACCGACTCAAAAAATTATTAATGCCAAGAAGGATTTCTTAGCAAAATATCAAGGAAAATTTACAACAAAAGTTGCCGATAATTATACTTTTATTGGCCAGTGGGAAGCTGTAGGAGCAGTGGTTGTAGATAATGACACGATTATTAAAGGCTGGCATCAACCTTCTGATTATATAAAAGGCAGAAAAAGATTAGCGGTTGGTGAACATACCTACACTATTCTTTACACCAAAGATTATAATTGGCGACCAAATTCTTTGGGTATTTTTATCCAGAAAGACCAATGGGAAAAACAAAGTATTACTGAACGTACTTCTCTTTTGGATATGGTTCCTGTGCCATTAATTGAGGTGAAACCCACCGACCAACCAGTCGTTCAACGTTCTTTTATTATGTATGGCGATAAAAAAATATCGCACGGAATTAATGTAGGAATGCCCGATGGATTGAGTTTTTCTTACGACCTAAATCAAGGAGGATTTTTGCAACTGTGGAGAGGTAAATTCTTGAATGCTACCGATATGTGGCTTGAACGTGGTGAGCCTCAAACATCTTCTGCGATGGGTTTAACCATTAATGCAAATGATAAATTTCCTTTGGCCTATTTGACAAACAATGAAACAGATTTTCCAGAGAGTTTAACGAAGGAAGACTTGAAATTTAAAGGATATAAACTTGAAAAATACCTCAATAATGGTGGTTATCCAAGTTTTATGTATGAATACAAAGGGTTAAAAATTAAAGATTTAACCACGCCAATGGAAAAATCGGAAGGTTTGAATCGTCATTTAGTTATTGATGGGGAGATAGGTAATGCCAAACAATTATATGCTCTCATAGCCGAAGGAGCAGACATTGCTGAAGTAACAAGCAATCGTTATGGTATTGATAATCAAGCTTATTTTGTTGAAGTTATTTCAACCGCTAACAACAAAGCTTTCATTCGTGAAAGTAAAGGCAAAAAACAATTATTAATGCCTCTGACGGGTTTGAAAGAAATTTCTTATAACGTTATTTTTTAATATTCTTAGATTCAATCAGACTTCAGGTTCAACGCATTTAAAAGTACAATAAAACTGCTTGGAAAAATACAAATTGAGCTTATTTTGGATAATGAAAAAAGATTCAATTTAAGATAAAACCTAAAAATGAAGTATTTATGTTAACATAAACCTAAAACCAG
>JANXRS010000303.1 GCA_025356745.1 Arcicella sp. | reverse complement strand
GTATTTATGTTAACATAAACCTAAAACCAGATTCAAATTTTCATCAATTTATTATTTCTGGCAAAATTACAGTTATAAAATTGTACTATTCATTGATTTTAAACTCAAAATTGCATTTTTAAATGCGTTCAACCTGTATGTTGCTCAATGAATCAAGAATGTCGAATACTGACATTTTTAAAAAAAACTACCCCGCACTAAGAAATTGGTGGATGAAGGCATCAGGAACGTTGATTAATAATCGTGTGGCTCACGTTTCTGAAACAGGACTTATTTATAGCCAAATTATTATCAAAGGTGATAAAAATTTTGGCGGCTACATCTCTAAAAGGAGCGAGCTAACTTTACTCACTAGAACTGATAAAGAACAAGAACGAATTGAGAAAGAAAATAACGACAATACAACACAGGTAGGGCTAAGGTCTTCTTGGGTATTCACGAATCAGATGAGTGTTTTGCAGCCCGATTACAAAATTGAGGATTACGATTTTTGTAAAGCTTTTCTTTATACAGTACCCTTAAATAAAAAGGCTGAATTTGAAAGCATAGTAGAAAAATTAAATGCAAATGACAAAACATTGGGTATAGAAAAAATTTATATTGTTTTCAGAGCAATTGATGGCTATACCTACAACACATACATGGTTTTAGTGCCAGATAAATCAAAATTAGATTATTACAAACATCTTGAAGAACGAGATGCCATAAGAGAAAACGATAAAACTTACCAGGAACTCTCTAAAAAAGAAAGTCAGTTAAGAACTACGTTTCGGATAGACCATTTGAGTAGAGTACAAAATTAAAATTTTTGAAGGAAGATAAATCAATGCCTTTTTTTCTTTTTGACAATCATTTTAGTGGAAAATAAATTTACGGTCGACCGCTGCCATCAGTTAAATAAGTAGAGGAATGAATTACGAATTTTAAAACACTGTATATCAACGATTTATAAGCAAAAAAAGATGGTCATTTTTATCGAAGTACTTAGTATTAACTAATTAAATCAATCATTATCATGAAAAAAACACTATTTCCTCTATTAATTCTTGTCTTTATGAAGTGTAGTCTTCTTGCACAAGACACTGAGCGAACTATTATGTTACTCGGTGAAACAAAAGTGTCTGATACTGACATTTACAAAAAGAATTACCCTGCAATATACAATTGGTCTAACACGCATTCTGGTAAATTCATTTGGCAAAGGGGGGCTCACGTTTCTGAAGCGGGTTTCATTTATACTTTAATTTTTTTCAAAGGAGATAAAAACTTTGGTGAGTTCGTTGCTACCCAAAATGACAGGCTCATCCAAATTAGAAAAGATCTAAAAGAAATCATTAAAGAAAATAATGATAATACAACTCTACCTGTTGTAAGGTCTGCGTGGGTACTAATGAACAAACTGTCCGTTTTGCAACCTGATTTTAAAATTGAGGACTACGATTTTAGGAAAATGAATATTTTTACAGTACCCTCAAATAAAATTGGTGAGTATGAAAGTTTATTAGAGAAGGTTAATGAAGCGGATAAAGCGTCGGGAATAAAATATAACGTTGTTGTTTATAAGGCGGAGTTCGGGTATCCAGTAAATACTTACATGGCATTGTATCAAGATAAATCAAGATTAGATTATTACAAACATCAAGATGAGCGAAATGCTACACGAAAAATAAATAAAGAGAGGATGGAAATGACTAAAAAAATGAGTTTGTTACAAACTATGATTCGGGTTGATCATTTGGATAGAATACCTAACCAGTAATTACTATTTCTTGAATTACCAAATAAAAAGAGAAGCAATTGCTTCTCTTTTATTTGGTAATGGCTCGTAAATATGCCGTCGGATTGATACCTACATATTTTTTGAAAGAAATGTAGAAAGTTGACCGACTATTAAAACCACTGTTATAAATATAAGTTTCAAAGGTAAAAGTAGCAAAATCTTTGGAGGAGGATAAAAAATAATGAATACGTAATCGGCTAATAAATTCTACAGAAGACATACCGTAAAATAGCCTAATATATCCCGAAAGTTTTACGGGACTAACTTCTAAAATGTTTGCCATATATGTTAGGTCACAAGATTTGTCCAAATAGTATCTTCCAATTTTACTTTTTTCATCAATTTTCAATGCCAGACTATTTTTATCAAAACCTTCCAATAATCTGGGTAGAACATCTTCGATAGGTAGGAAATTACCGCTTGTTTTAATAGGCTGAGGAATGATACAGCCGTCCATATTCTCATGCACATTTGGAGTAATAATGAGATAAGTGCAAAAAGTTATTACGATTAAACATTTAGATATTTCAGAAAGGGGGGCGTATGTATGATTGAGTGAAAGCGAAAAATACTGTAACAACTGAAAAACAAAAAATAGTAGTACAGAAATGGTTAATAAATTCAACCAGATAAGGGTTTGGCTGTTAATTTTATTATATAAATTTCCTTTTATTATTCCTACTGTGCAAAAAGCTGTGATTTAGATTTATGCAGTTTTTTGCCAGTATTTATTCCATTGGTTATTAATTTCTAATGTTTTTAGGATAGTCAAAGCCCCACTTCCTTTTTGAGACCAACTTTGTCCTTTCTTT
>JANXRS010000302.1 GCA_025356745.1 Arcicella sp. | reverse complement strand
AAAGAAAGGACAAAGTTGGTCTCAAAAAGGAAGTGGGGCTTTGACTATCCTAAAAACATTAGAAATTAATAACCAATGGAATAAATACTGGCAAAAAACTGCATAAATCTAAATCACAGCTTTTTGCACAGTAGGAATAATTTTAAAATTATTTCACTTCCTCATAGTCCACATAATCACCACCAAAACTTTCTGGCTTTTTCCCTTTATTTTTAGGATTGTAATCTACATCAATTTCGCCTTCACGTCTTTGGTGAGGATACGTTTGCTGTTGTTGTCGCATATCCTGTTGCACCTTATTTACTTGGGTTACGATAAATCCTTTCAATGCCCATTTTATCAATTTCGGCAATACGTAGAAAATTAATGCGAGTATAATTATAAACTTAACCATATTTTTTTTATTAAAATTGAAAAAATATTCTTACGGAATTGAGAACAACTATAACTGGTCTATAAACAGCTACATTTATTTCTCTGATGGGAGAATAACGTTAAAATTACAAATTAGTTTACTCCGTATTATCCTTTTTCAATAAGTTTTTATGAATGGTCGTATCGTTATTTGAATAGAAATGATAATTTCGTACAAAATAATGAATCCAACTTATGAAACATTGGCTAAAAAACTTACTGTTTGTATTATTTTCCTTCGTCTTTCTGGGTGTTGGAATACTTGTGGCACAGCTCTTTATCAATGAAAAGGGTAATCCGTTGAAAGACCCAAATTTTTTGGCAGATGCTCTCGTAGATTCTTCGCCTGTATCTAATTCATTATCAGTTGATTCAACTCGAGGTTGGATTAACGATACTGTTCAAATGAAAGAAATTACTATTGAAAAGGAAATTAAAAAGGAAGTAGGTGACAAAGAAATAAAATCTTTGGGTGATTATTTGGTGATAATAGGAGTTTTTAGAAAAGAGTCGAATGCTATTCGAGAAGTTAAAAAATTGAGAACAATGGGTTATACAAGTGCATACCTTTTCTCTAAATCATCAATGTACGAGGTAAGTGTAGGGCAATTCGGAAAGAAAAAAGCGAAAAAAATAGGTTTGGAATTGAAGAATAAAGGCTACGAAACAAGGGTTAAACGTATATAAAGTAAGGATTTATTGAACAAAAGAGATTATTATAGGCAGGTTTTATAATTTATACAATCATTTTAGTTACCTAATACAGATTTCAAATAATAAAATTTGGTGAATCAAACTATAATGTGTTATTTCGGACTCTCAAAAATATCATATCTCTTCTATCTTCATAAATTTTCAATTTCAATTTATACCACATTTACCTAAACAAAAACAATAATGAGCAAATTCGATGAAGCTATTGTAACCTATCAAGGTGAACTTAGCAAATTAGGCATCTCTGTTGATGCAACACTTCTTACGTCAGTAGCAAAAGGCTTAGGACCATCTATCTACAATGCTGATTCATCAAAAGTTTCTTCTTCTGATGCAGAGGAAATTGCCCGTGTGAAAAATAATTTCCTCATTGGAAAGTTAGGATTAGCAGATGGTCCAGCATTAGATGTAGCTATTCAAACAGTCGTTGATCAAATGGGTGCATCAAATCGCAACAAATACCGAGCTATTTTTTATGCTCTTTTGACTATCAATTTAGGCAAAGAATCATTCTATGCTTAATCTAATAGCATAAAATACAAAAATCCATCTTATCATTTGTAAGATGGATTTTTTATTCTGAAATAACGATAACTAAGAATAGGTAGTCTGATAAGCTAAATTTTATTGCCCCGAAAGTTTACTGCATACTTCTTCACTACATCTCTATTAATATTTTTTTCAAAATCAATTCTTCCTAAAAAATTTATTTTCGTATAGTTCAGAATGAAGTCTTCGGACGATTTATTTTGTTCTCCATTAAAAATTAGTCCTTTAATGTTGATGTTATTTAATTTCAAAATCTCAACTGAGAGTAAAGTATGATTGATAGAACCTAAGTAGTTTTTAGAAACTAAAATTACAGGGATATTAAATTTTTTGATTAAGTCAAGATTAGTTTCTCGGTTATTTAAAGGCACCATGATTCCTCCTGCTAATTCTACAATTAAGTGATTATTGGTTTGGGGTAGTTCAAAATTTGATAGTTTAATTTCAACCCCATCAATTTCTGCCGCAGCGTGCGGGGACATAGGTTCGTTAAGGCGGTAAGTCTCTGGATGAAAGACCGTTTTATTAGTGGAAATCAAACTTCTAACCGTATCGGTGTCTGTAAATTCCAATGCTCCAGATTGGATGGGTTTCCAGTAATCTGCCTCTAATGCTTCGGTAAGAATGGAAGAAATGAAAGTTTTACCAATTTCAGTTCCTATACCTGCGATGATGTATTTCATATTTATTTTCTATTTTTTCAACACTTCAAAAATTCTTAAAATCTCCTGCTCTGTATTAAATTCGTGTAAACAAATTCTTAATCTTTCCTTCCCTTTTGGAACCGTTGGGGAAACGATTGGGCGAATGTCTAAACCTGTATTTTGTAATTTCATTGCCATTTCTCTGCATTTTTCATTTCCTGTAATAATAATGCATTGAATAGCTGATAAACTCGGAATTAGCTCTAAATCAGAAATTTGGGTTGCTTGTCCTTTAAAAAAATGAATCAGGTGATGTAATTTTTTATTTGAAAAATCGGTAGATTTCAATAATTGATAAGCTTGTCGAACGCTCTCGTGGGTGTGCATCGGAGCTGCAGTTGTATAGATGAAGGTGCGAGCAAAATTAATGAGATAATCTCTTAAATTTTTACTACCCAAAACAATTGCCCCATGACAACCCAAAGCTTTCCCGAACGTAATTACACGAGCAAAAACTTTATCTTCCAATCCTAATTCACACACTAATCCTCTTCCATTTTTACCAAAAATGCCTGTAGCATGAGCTTCATCCACGATTAAATTCGCTCCGTAATTTTCTGATAAATTAACAATTGCTGCTAAATTGGCAAGGTCACCATCCATTGAATAAACAGATTCTACGGCGATGAATGTGGCTCCCGAAGTACCTTTCCCATTTTCATCGGATTTTAAGTTAGAGTCGAAAGTTTTCTCTCTAAAGATGGAGAGGGCTAACTTTTTCTCCAAATCTTCAACATCATTATGTTTAAATTTATACCTTACGGCATAGCTCAATCTTGCCCCATCAATCATGCTGGCATGGATGATTTCATCTGTAATTAAAATATCATTTTTCTGTGGAATACAGGATAAAAGACCCACATTTGCATCGTATCCTGAATTGAAAATTAGCCCACTTTCTGCACCATGAAAATCGGAAATTTCTTGTTCTAAATCTTCTATAAATTGCGTATTTCCTGCCAAAAGTCTTGAACCCGTTGCTCCTGACGGAAAACTATAATTTTCAGAATTTTGCTCTATTTTTTGAGAAAATCCAAGATAATCGTTAGAGCAAAAATCTACGAGGTTATTTGAGGTTTGTAATGAACGAAAAAGAGATTGGCGTTTTCGTTCTTCAATAATACTAAAAAGATGTTTTTCTATGGGTTTCACAAGCATATTTTAAAACACAAAATTAAGCAAAAAATACAAATTACTCACTTCCATCATCGCTTATATCAATAATGACGTATATTCTATAAAATAATATAAATTTCTCTTGACATTGATTAAAAAAAAGATATATCTTTGCACTTAATAGGTGTAGAACTATTTACTAAGATTGCCCAGATGGTTTCCGTCTGGGTAACTTTTTTTATAGGGTTTTTGGATTTATTGAGATATAAAAAGAGCCGTTCCGATTTTGGGACGACTCTTTTTACGTTTCGATTGTATTTTTTTAACAAGAATTAAACATTATCAATTGAATAACCTATAATTAATTCTTGGCTCCCTGCACTGCTGAACCTGTTTTTTTCTGAGCTTCTTGCATCGGATTTGGCTGTGATGGACGTTGTCCTTTAAACACTTGAAATCTGGTAGGTTGTGCTGGCTCACGTGGGAAAGCATTGTCTTCCGTATCAATATCTGCAATTTCAAAGAATGGGTCTAATGTCCATTTCGTTACTTTCTTATCCGTAGGAATTACTTTTTTTACTTCCTTATCATTCAAACGCCAAATTTCCGCAGGAATTCTAAATACTTCATTTGTACCGTCTTCGTAATTTGCTTGCACAATAACGGGCATGGGTAAACCACCCTTATTTTTTAGGTTTAATACGTAAAAATTCTTGTTAGCATCCACTAATTTCTTTTCATCTTCCGATAAACCTGCTATGTATTGGTCGTATTTCTTTTTATCTCCATCATTGGTAGCAAATCTGTCATAAGAATTATAGAAATCCTTCATGTCTGGATTTTCCTCTACAACAGTTTTTGCAATATCTTTTTTATTACGAATATTACTCATCGTTTCCCGTTTAGCAGCGGCATCTTTGCGGGAAATATCACTTTTTTGCGTAGGGTCAGCTTTATCAATTCCGAACCATTCTACATTTTCAAGTGATTGATTAACAGGTTCTACGCCATAAAACCAACCTTTCCAGAACCAGTCTAAGTCCACGCCAGAAGCATCTTCCATCGTGCGGAAAAAGTCGGCTGGATAGGGCTGTTTAAAAGCCCAACGACGAGCGTATTCTTTGAAAGCGGCATCGAATAATTCACGTCCCATAACGGTTTCACGCAAGATATTTAATGCCGTTGCAGGTTTTGCGTAGGCGTTTGCCCCAAAAGCCATGATGTTCTCTGAATTAGTCATAATCGGTACTTGTTGAGACGGGTCAGTCTTCATGTAAGGCACAATGTATTGAGCTTCTCCACGGCGTGAAGGAAAATTTCTGTCCCACTCTTGCTCCGCCAAATATTGACAAAAAGTGTTCAATCCTTCGTCCATCCATGACCATTGTCTTTCATCTGAATTGACAATCATTGGGAAAAAATTATGACCAACTTCGTGGATAATTACGCCAATCATACCAGCCTTTACTTGCTCAGAATATGTTCCATCTGCTTCTGGACGACCACCATTGAAGGAAATCATCGGATATTCCATTCCACCACCCGCAACTGAGTGACACGAATATGCTACTGGATAGGGATAAGCAACGGTATGCTTTGAGTAGGAGCGTAAAGTATGAGCCACAACCATCGTTGAATATTGCCCCCATAATGGATTTCCTTCTTTCGGATATAAGGACATTGCCCAAACTTTTTTGCCTTCAACATCCACTTGCATTGCGTCCCAAATGAATTTACGAGAACTCGCAAAGGCAAAATCACGCACATTGTCAGCTTTATAAATCCATGTTTTCTTGCCCGTTGGTTTTCCTTTTTCAGCCTTTTCAGCTTCTTCTTGCGATACAATCAAGACTGGGCGAGTGGCAGTTTTTGCTTTCTCCCAACGCTTTATTTGTTCCGTAGAAAGTACTGCATTTGGATTTTGCAATTCTCCTGATGCTCCAACCACATGGTCATTTGGCACGGTTAACGCAACTTTATAATTTCCGAATGTCAAAGTGAATTCACCTTGTCCCAAAAATTGTTTGTGTTGCCATCCGTAAACGTCATTATAAACCGCCATTCTTGGAAACCAGTGAGCAATAAAATAATTTACGTTCCCATCTTTGGTAAAATATTCATAACCCGATCGTCCGTAATATTCTGTAATTAAATAATTCCAATCAATTGAAAATGAAGTGCTTGTACCTGATTTTAGGGGCGTTGACAAATCAATTCTCATCATCGTATTATTGATGATGTGCTTCATCGGATTGCCCGCTTTATCTTTTACCGACAAAATATTATAGCCATATTTTTTCGGATCAGTTAATTCTTTAAACTGTCCAAAAGTTGCTTGTCCGTTAATGCCCCCCGTTTTAGTATTGGCACCGATAGCATCTTTTTGGAAGATATTTTGGTCTAATTGCAACCATAAATAAGGTAATTCGTCGGGAGAATTATTGAAATACGTAATAGTTTCTGAACCCGTGATTTTACGTTCAACATCATCCAACTCAGCTTTAATATCATAATCAGCCCGTTGTTGCCAATATTCTTTTCCTGGACTACCCGAAGCTGTGCGATAAGTATTGGGCGTTGGCAAATTCTCCATCTGCTCAAAACGTTTATTGGCATTGAATGGGTTGGTTGGAGAAGCTTGTTGAGCTAAGAGTTGCGAACAATTAGCGATGAGGATGATGATTAGGAATTTCAGTTTGTTTTTCATTTGGCTTTGTTTGAAGTGAAATATGATTTTAAAGTGTTTGTTGATATTCTCTAAATTTTACTACTGGACATACAGGCAAAAAAATGGTTTTAAAAATGGTTAGACTTCTGTAACTTGTTTGTTACTAAACAAAATTCAAGTTATCGTGAAGTCAAATTCAGTTATATGTCAATTTAGTGAGTATTTTTTAGATTTT
>JANXRS010000438.1 GCA_025356745.1 Arcicella sp. | reverse complement strand
AGTATTTATGTTAACATAAACCTAAAACCAGATTCAAATTTTCATCAATTTATTATTTCTGGCAAAATTACAGTTATAAAATTGTACTATTCATTGATTTTAAACTCAAAATTGCATTTTTAAATGCGTTCAACCTGTTTCTTTGATCAAAAATTACAACTCACGCTTTCTTAAACAAGTTTGCCAATTGTCTTAGCTGCTGATGTTAAGGCTTTTCCAAGTTTCTTAACACCTTTTGCATCATTACCTTCAGCACCATCTGCTGAAGCTATTGTTTGCTCTCCTAATGAGGTCATCAATTCTACTATTTTCTTTCCGTCTTTTTCTGAAAGGGCTTCTTTCAATTTCTCTAAATCAGAAGCAATTTCTTTCAAATCATCATTCGCACTCAAAGTTTTTATCCATCCATTGATAGCTGTTGAAACACCGGATGGAGATTTTTTTTCTACATGTTGATCAATACTCTCTATGGTAGCGTCAATGTTAGTGCCTGCATTACTTGTTGCTGTAGTTGACATACTTAATTTATTGTTTAGAATTGTGAATGAATTTTCACTTCGCAAAATTATAGTAGGACAAAATAGTAATTATTACATCATTTTCCTTAAACATTACATAATTTCCATTTTTATAATTTTTTTTTAAACGAGCTAAATAAAAGTTAAATGAGTATTAATTGAAATTTACTTATATCGTAAATAAATATTTGAAATACCATAAAAATATGTGCTAATTTTACAATAAATAAAAAAAATTGTAAAACATTTTTTATAACAAAAAGTTTACACAATTTTGAAATTAAAATATGTTTACTGAATATAAAAAATCAAACTAATTAAACTGCTAATTTTACATTTTACAATTAGAGAAATACTATAAAATGAACAGAATTTATTTAGACAATGCCGCTACTACTCCTATCGACAAAGCCGTAATTGAAGTAATGTTACCGATGATGGAAATGAATTTTGGAAATCCTTCATCTATTCATGGACACGGGCGTGAAGTTCGGAGTGCCATTGAACGTGCCAGAAAAACAATCGCAGGACTTTTAAATACTTCACCTGCTGAAATCATTTTCACTTCAGGTGGAACGGAAGCTGACAATATGGCGATTGTACGCTCCATTGAAAAATTTGAAATTACCCATGCCATTACCTCTGCCCTCGAACACCATGCTGTGCTGCATACACTTCAATATTTAGTAAAAAAGGGTAAAATAAAGCTCAGTTTCGTTGAATTGGATTCGAAAGGACACATTGACTTAAATCATTTGGAGGAATTATTACGTGACAATCCAAAAACTTTAGTGTCGTTGATGCACGGAAATAATGAAATTGGAAATTTGTTAGATATGGATAAAGTAGGACAACTTTGTGAAGATTACGGAGCTATTTTTCATTCTGACACGGTGCAAACTATGGGGCATTATCGCCATGATTTGCAACAAATGAAGATTGATTTTTTAGTAGGGGCAGCTCACAAATTTCATGGTCCTAAAGGCGTTGGATTTCTATATATCAGTTCTAAAAATAAAATTCAACCCCTCATTCATGGAGGTTCCCAAGAACGTAATATGCGTGGAGGAACGGAGAATGTTTACGGAATTATTGGCATGGCAAAGGCATTAGAAATTGCTTATTCTGGTATGGACGACCACCGTCAACACGTGGAAGGATTGAAATCACGAATGATTTCTAAATTAAGACAAAATATTGATGACATCATTTTTAATGGAGATTCAGATAATTTAGAAAAAAGCCTCTATACGGTTTTAAATATCGGCTTTCCACCGTCAGATGACGGGGATATGTTTCTATTTAATTTAGATATTAACAAGATTTCGGCTTCGGGTGGAAGTGCTTGTACGAGTGGTTCAGACATTGGCTCGCACGTGCTGACGGCTTTAAATGCCTCACATGACCGTCCATCTGTAAGGTTCTCTTTTTCAAAATATAATACCGTTGAAGAGATTGATTTTGTGGTCGATAAATTGGTAGAAATGGTGAAGGTAACGGTATAAAATTTACCCGAAATACTCCCCAAAAAGATAAAATAGCACAATCATTGCTACTAAATTACCCACGACGAGCCAGTATAATTGTTGCCAAGATTTGACGAATGGCGGAAGGGATTTGTCTTTTTCTTTCATACTATTTGGAAAAACATTTCGTTAAAATTAGGTGAATAAAACCATATTATTCTCCTAATTTTTATTTATTTTTGCGAAAATTAACAAAAAAAAGATGGAACAAATACCTTCGTCATATAGACCCGTGAGCCGCCCACGACCGAAATTAAAAATGCCTCTTATTGGTAATATGCTTGGCGGAAATGGTGGCTCCAAACCATCAAGAGACGAGCCTCACCCACTTACTAAAACGATTGTTCCCGTTATCATTGCCATTGCTGTAATTGCCTTTGGCATTGATTATTTCACTAAAACTAATGCTCCAAAAACTTCTTTTCGTGGAGAAGGAGAAGTGAAGGAAGCCGCTTTTAACGGTAAAATTTTAAGAAAATGGTATAATGTCATTCCTCCTAAAAATGATGTGGAGTATGTTGTTGAGATAATAAACGATAAGAAAGAGAAAAGAATAGTTAGTTTTTTGAATGAAAAATCTACTATTGGCGATTTTGTTTTGCCTTACAACTCAATTTCTAAGAAAGAAAACTCAGCAAATATAACTGTAAAACGTTATTTTAAGAAGGATACTGTATTGGCATTGAAGTATTAAATAATCATTGTAATTTTAGAAGCAATCAGAGTATGTAGATGGTAGATGCTTGTCTCAGAAAGAAACAATACGATATTATCACCTTTTACCGACTTGATTTGCTCCTATGAAAACTACATAACAATTATGCCGTTTTTGATAAAAAGGTCTTTCAAATTTGTGAAAGACCTTTTTGTTTGGGCTTAATTCGACCAAATATCATTCTATAAAACCCTCCACACAACAAATAAAAAAATTTCGGGTTATTTTATTAAATTGTAACATTAAAATATCACGTCCTAAATTTCAAAAATGAAAAAACTATTTATTGCTGCCACCATCCTTCTTGGCTCCTTTGGGTCAATGGCTCAACAAATTCCTCAGAAATCAAATTATAGTCAGTATGATTTGTTCAATCCGTTGTTCAATTATACGCTTTCAACGCCTACTCGAAGTGGTTCAGGAACACCTGGGGCTAATTATTGGCAAAATTCAGCCGATTATAAAATCAATGTTTCTTTAGATGATGTTAAAAATATCGTGGATGGAGATGTTGAGATTACGTACAAAAATGCGTCTCCCGATAAACTAAATTTTCTCTGGTTACAGTTAGACCAAAACCAATTCAATACAAAATCTCGTGGCGGATTAACGACCCCAATTTCGGGCGGACGTTTTGGAAATACTGGTTTTGAAGGGGGATATCAAGTAAAATCCGTAACAATTGATGGAAAACCAGCTGATTTTTATGTAACGGATACTCGAATGCAAATCAAGTTGTCAACGCCATTAGTTGAACGTACGAGTGCAACAAAAATTAAAATAACATTCTCCTTCAATATTCCAAAATATGGCTCTGACCGTATGGGTACACAAGAAGCCAAAAATGGAACGATTTATGAGCTTGCCCAATGGTACCCTCGAATGTGTGTGTATGATGACATTGAAGGATGGAATGTGCTTCCGTATTTGGGAGCGGGTGAGTTTTATTTGGAATACGGCAATTTTGAATATGCTGTTACAGTGCCTTCAACGCATATCGTGGTAGGTTCTGGAGAATTGACAAATCCTAATGATTGTTGGACTTCTGAGCAACAAAAGCGTTTAGCAGAAGCAGCAAACAGCGACAAAACGGTAATGGTTATTGAGAAAGATGAGGTTGGAAAAGAAAATTCAAGACCTAAAAAAGAAGGTAAAATTACGTGGAAATTCCGTTGTTCGATGGCTCGTGATGTTGCTTTTGCTACTTCAAAAGCCTTCATTATTGATGCTGCAAGAATTAATTTGCCGAGTGGTAAAAAATCATTAGCAATGTCGGCTTACCCAGTTGAATCTTCGGGCGATAAGGCTTGGTCACGTTCGACTGAATACGTGAAAGGTGCAATCGAATATTATTCAAAGTGGTTATACGAATATTCGGTAGTTATTTAAAAAGTGTTGATATACAATTCTGGTTGTAATCAATGATGAACATTTTAGTCACCAAATGATGGTACCTTAGTTTTCGGGAGAATGATAGGCTTTTTCTTACATATCGTGTTATCCTTGCTCTCA
>JANXRS010000287.1 GCA_025356745.1 Arcicella sp. | reverse complement strand
ACGGGAAGTTCGTCAAATCTTAATCTTGCGATTTCACTCATAATTTTTCTGCGTCACATCTAACGACATGAAGAATAAGTAGGGCATCGGCATGATGCTCCATTCGTTTCCTGCGACTAATTTTTAATTGATTTGTAATAAATTTTGCTTTAATGATGCCCGAACATCCGTTAAAGCTCTGGGAGACCGACCTGAGGAGTTATGAGTTATGAGTTGAAACGTTCAACTTTAAACAAAACCTCTCTTAGAAGAAGTGCTTCGTGCCAACGAAGCGAACACAGAGACGTGCGGATGTTGTTTTGTACTAATTTTGCACAAAGGTACGATGATTTTTTGGATTCGCAAACGTAGTTGGATTATTATTGGAAAATGGTTTATTGACAACTGTATGGAATTAAATAGCTAAAATCGTTTTCAACGTCTAAATTTTTCACTGCATTTTACTTGTACACGAATACAAAAAATAGGCAATAAATTAGTCCTGCCTCCCTAAATAATACTCCCAAACCACTAAAGCAATCTCCGCAATCATTTTATCATTCGTAACCTCACTTTCCATAGAATTTGAAACAAAAATGGCAATCGCAAATTGTTTTCCGTTGGGTAAAGTGATAATGCCAATATCGTTTGTACCTCCCGTTAAACCTTCTTTATTTTTACCCGAAAAACCTGTTTTGTGGGCTACAAGAGTATTTTTAGGGAGTAACGCTTTAATTTTAGTAGTTCCTGTGGTAGTCTCTGCCATAATTTTATAAAGAAAATCTTGACTATTTTTTGAGAGAATGTGCTGTTTATGAAATTTTTGTAGTAATTGAACGGCAGCAAAAGGAGTACTATAATTCTTATATTGAAGACTCCAATCGTTCTGAATTCGCTCTTCTGGGTCTAAAATGGATACGTCTTTTATCCCCAATTGATGGATATATTTATTTACTTTTTCTGGGCCGCCAATGAGATTAAACAGTAGGTCACAACCGCTATTATCGCTTTGTGAAACGGTATATTTTAGTATTTCACTCAAAGGAAGATTGACGTTTCCGTTGGGATATTTCTCTCTCATCGGACTGTATATATTAGGTAGTAAGTCGGACTTTTTTACAAAAATATTCTGATTTAAGGTTAAATTTCCCTTATCAACTTCATTCAAAACTGCCAAAGCTAAGTGAAATTTATAGACGCTTTGCATCGGAAAATGTGCATTTCCGTTTAAGGTTAACGTATCGCCATTATTAAAATTTAAA
The DNA here is from genome assembly GCA_025356745.1 of Arcicella sp. Classification (GTDB taxonomy): domain Bacteria; phylum Bacteroidota; class Bacteroidia; order Cytophagales; family Spirosomataceae; genus Arcicella. The sequence continues at coordinate 7,242 of JANXRS010000287.1, read as the reverse complement.
ATACCAACGCCCACAGTAACACGCTTTGATTTTACGATTTGTTCGATTTTTTCCTTAATAACATTTTGTGAAAAACTTGATAAATGGATTATTAAAAAAGGAAGGATTAGCAAGGTTATTTTTTTCATTTTGAATATTAAAATATTGGATGGAAACGGTAAAACAAAAATAAGGATTTTACTAAGGTCTTACAAATTTCAATAAAAACTTCTTCTAACGTAAATATATTCATTGATTACCTATTCTTTTGTTTGGAAATAAGTTGCCTAAAAAGACATAAATAAAGGTGATATAATGAAATGTCCATTGTTATCTTTGCCTTCAAAACTGTCTCAAAAACTCATTAATCATGAAAAAATTAAAACAATATTTCGGGATATTAATAATTATTTTGTTAGTCACAAACTATTTATTTGCCCAGAAATCTACGCAACAATTCAAAGTTATTGCTTTTTACACTGCCAAAAATGACAAAGCTCATATCAGTTTCGTGCATGAAGCCAATAAGTGGTTTTCAAAAATGGCTCAACAACATAATTTTGTTTATGATTCAACTGATAATTGGACTAATTTGAATAAAGCATTTTTGACTCCGTATCAAGTTGTACTATTCTTAGATACTCGTCCCGAAGAAATGAGACAACGAGTAGCTTTCCAAAAATATATGGAAGGAGGAGGGGCTTGGATGGGGTTTCATTTTGCTGGTTTTGCGTTAGCTCAATCAAAATACCCTGCAAATTGGGATTGGTATCATCATCAATTTTTAGGGTCTGGCGAATATAAAAGCAATACGTGGCGACCAACTTCTGCCATTTTGCGGGTGGAAGACTCAAAACATCCTGCTACCATTAATTTGTCTCAAACCTTCAAATCTTCTCCCAATGAATGGTATTGCTGGCAAAATGATTTGAGAGAAAACCCTAACATAGAAATTTTACTGTCAATTGACTCTACTAGTTTTCCCTTGGGAACTGGACCAAAAGCTCACGAAATTTGGCACAAAGGGTATTATCCAGTGGTCTGGACAAACAAAAAATATAAAATGTTATACGTTAATATGGGACATAATGATATTGATTATGAAAGCAAAACCAATAAAGAATTGTCTTTTCAGTTTGATAATGAGATGCAAAATAGATTTATGCTGAATAGTTTGCTTTGGTTAGGAAATGGTAAAAAATGAAATATTTACTCAAAAATAATTCAAGAACGTATCGTAGTAAAACCAGAGGAGGATAATATTTTAAGAAATTTATTGAAACTTTAATCAATAATTCATCATCAATATACGTTTAGACATTAAACTCTTTTGTATTATTCCATGAAAAAACTATTTGTTTTAACCTTTTTTTGTTTCTTTTTTTGTTATACGGGATTTTGTCAAGTATATTCAGATTCCCTCATTATCAATATTCAAGGGTCATTGGGGAAGTTGCATAGTGAAAATGAAAATCTCAAAAGTAGGCTCGAAATGCAAAGCCGTTCTTTGACGGATATATCTAAAAATCAATCCCTTAGCGATAGGACTAAGTGGGAAAAAATCAAATCAAACTTAATTAAAAGTACCGAAGTTTATAAGATTTTGAGTGATGATATTATTGATTTGAAATCTCAAGTTCTTAATCAAGATTATCAAGGATATATTAAAAAGTTGAGTTCGGTAGAAAAAGGTCCCTTAGGATTTTCCTTTGAAGATGTCATTCTGAAAACTGCTCAAAGTAAAGCTATTTTTAACAAGAAAGAGAAAAATGAACGCTTTATGAGTGTACTGAAAAGTTTGAAAGATAGTCCAATTGTGGGCTTAATTCCGTATGCTTCTCAGGCAGTGAATCTTTCAACGGCGGCGGTGAATGTTGCGTATGCTTCTGGTATGCAAGATAAAAAAGTGAATTTTGATAAAATAAAAGAGTTTGAGAAAGAATTGCAACGCTACACGGGTTTTTATAATATGCTGGATAAAGCCAATTTGATGAATACCAATTCAAGTGGACAAACTGTTACGATGTTAGAGGCACTACAGTTAGATGTATTAGAAAAGTTTAAAAAAGATGCTCAAAAAGTTGGTTATAATCCGAGAGATATTAAGAATGATGAAGGCTTAGATGATTATTTTAATTATATGATTAGTGAATTTTCGCCTGATTACATGAAGAAGAGAATCACTGAAATTGAAAGTAAATACACCCAGAAAGACGGAAAAGCTAATTTAGGAGAAATGTTGCAAATGGAGTTGGATATGCGTCATGTAAACAACAATTTAGATTATGTACAGAGTCTGTGTAACCGTTTTATTACGGTTCACGATCAATATTTTGACTTTGAAAATCGTTATTTTGACCAAGTAAAACAAGCAATAAATGTGGCAAAAGCCAACAATATTATTGAAGGTGTGGGCGAGAAACCTGCCCAAATGGTTTATGATGATTTGATGAAAGATTTGGGAGCAAAGAAGAAGAAAAAAGATGCTGCCATTAAATCAAGCATCAATATTAAAGAATTAAAAGATAAGATTGATTCGGTTGATATTTATAAAATTTTGTAATTATAAGTTTCCTTATCGAATGAAATATTTTCAATTGATAAGGAAGCATCGGGTTACAATTCTTATCTTTGCAAATGGAAAAACCGCCTTCTATTTATACCCCCCAATTTTGGTTACTATGCACAAGTAACTTCCTTTTCTCTGCCAGTTTTCAAATGATGATTCCAGAATTACCTGACTATTTAAAAAGTATGGGGGGCAAAGAATACATCGGATATATCATTGCCCTTTTTACTTTAACGGCTGGATTTGCAAGACCATTTTCTGGAAAATTAACAGATACCATCGGGAGAGTTCCCATCATGGCATTTGGTTCAATTGTTTGCTTTATTTGCGGAGGTATTTATCCTTTTGTTCATACTATCTTTGGATTTTTGTTATTGAGATTTCTACACGGATTTTCTACGGGTACAAAACCTACTGCAACTGCTGCTTATGTAGCCGATATTATTCCAGAAGATAGAAGGGGAGAGGCACAAGGAATGTTAGGAATATTTACGGCAACTGGAATGTCAATTGGACCCACAATTGGTAGTTATTTAGTAATTTGGACTTCGCTTAATTTTATGTTTTATACGTCTTCTGCCTTTGCTCTTGGTTCGATTTTAATTTTACTAAACATGAAAGAAACTTTACCTGAAGAGCAGAAACAGCCTTTTTCTTTTAAATTATTAAAAATTAAATGGATAGATGTCTTTGAACCAAGAGTTTTTCCCCCTTTTTTAGTCATGCTTTTAGTGTCATTTTCTTCTGGTGTTTTACTTACACTTATACCTGACCAAACTAAACTTTTGGGCATGACAAACAAAGGTATTTTCTTTACAATTTATACGATTGCCTCTTTAATGGTGAGGCTATTTTTCGCTAAAAGTTCGGATAAATATGGACGAATTCCTGTGTTGATGTTGTCTGCGGGCGTTTTGATTATCTCTATGATTCTTTGTGTTTCAACCGATTCAACTTGGCTTTTTGTGTTGGGAGCTATATTATTCGGATTCTCTTGGGGTTTCAACACGCCAACTTTAATGGCTTGGACGGTTGATTTATCGCATGAAAATTATCGTGGTAGAGCAGTGGCAACCACCTACATTGCCCTCGAAGCAGGAATTGGAATTGGGGCGTTATTTGCAGGATATTTATACAAAGGAAAAATAGAAAATATGGCCATTCCTTATTATTTATCGGCTTTTTTGGCTTTTGTTGCGTTGGTTTATTTGTGGAGATTTAAACGTAAAATTAGTCACGGAATAACACAGATTTAGGTATAAAGTTGAGTGGAGGAAAATTAAGATAGAAAGTTGGTATAATAGTATAAGTGTAGTGTAAGTAATTAAAATTCTATGTGTCTTAGATTCCTTTAAAATCAGGCAATTTCTTCCCTAAAAAAGCGGAAACGCCTTCCATAAAATCATTAGTTTTACCTGCAATGTCTTGATTAATAGCTTCCAATTCTAACATCTGTTCTAAGGTTGAATGATGAGATTGATTCAGTACCTTTTTGATTAAACCAATGGCTTTTGTGGCAGATTTAGCATACATTTTTGCTGTCTGATTTACGACAAAATCTAATTCAGTTGCAGGAACAACTTTACTAACTAATCCTAACTCCAAACATTCTTTTGCCTCGACTATTCTGCCCGTTGAAGCTAATTCAAAAGCTTTTTGCGAACCTAGTAATCGGGGTAAAAAATAGGATGAACCAGCATCAATTATTAACCCAATACTCACAAAAATCTGTGACATACGGGCGGTTTCCGAAGCAATAATTACATCACAAGCCAAAGCCAACGAACAACCCGCACCTGCTGCTATTCCGTTCAATCGACAAATAACTGGTTTTTCTAAGTTTCTGATTGACAGTACCATAGGATTATATCCGCTACGTAGTGAATCTCCCAAACTCATTGAGTTATTCATGCCATTTTTTAAATCCGCCCCAGAACAAAAAGCTTTATCACCCATTCCCGTGAGAACAACTACCCGCACAAACGAATTATTACCAGCTTGTAAAAAAGCTTTGGTAATTTCTTGAATTAAAGGTGGATTAAGGGCATTATAAACCTCTGGACGATTGAGTGATATCGTACAAATACCGTCTTTTATTTCGTAAATGAGATGCTTAAACATAATTATTTTATGAATGATTTCAAAAGAATAGGTCACTAAAAAGTATTACTAAAAGACTCACAATTAGTCCCAGCAAAGACCCTGCGATTATTTGTGAAGGTGTATGGGCTTTCAAGTGTAAACGTGCCGATAGTAAAAAGCCTGCTGTTAAAATTACGCCTAATATTGGATAAAAAAGCTGGTTACTTTCAAATTTGATAGCAATGCCAATAAATGCTCCTAACATTCCATTGATACCCACAGCATGGGCGGAGATTTTCCAATATAAACTGATTACGGCAACGCAACCAATTGAAAAGGCAATCCCCGTCATGATTAAAGAAACTTCGGGAAATTGCTTTAATTTCATGGTAAAAAAAGTTGCTACAAAAGTATAAATTGCCAATGTTACTAAATAAGGAATTCGTCTATCAGCGAGAGTTTTCATGTTTAAATCCCCCACAAAACCAAAGCGATGAAGGGCATAAATACTGAAAACGGGAAGGATAAAGGTTTGAAGAAAAATCAATAATAAAAGTCCCATTTTCAGACTCATCATACCCACACGGGCAGAGCTGTTGAACATTTCCAAATTCTGAATAGACTCAGGAGCAAGATAAAAAAGAATCCCAAAAATGATGGTTGGCATCAATAAGGGATGTAATACAGCGGAAATTATTTGGGCAAAACGAGTAGTCAAGGTTAATTATTAGTTATTAGTGAACAGTTATCAATGAATAATTATCAGTAATAGATAAATATTTACAAATTACACATAAATAGAATTCCCAGTATCTATTTATGAAAATAAATACTGGGAATTCTAATCATATTTACTGATAACGGTTTACTAATGACTTAAATTACAGTTGCTTTCGCAAACGTGCCACAGGAATATTTAATTGTTCACGGTATTTAGCAACCGTTCTACGGGCAATATTATAACCCTTTTGATTCAAATATTTTTCTAATTTATCATCCGATAATGGACTCTTCTTGGGCTCGTTATCAATCAATTCTTTCAAGATATTTTTCACTTCACGGCTCGAAACATCTTCGCCCGAATCCGTAGCAATCCCTTCTGAAAAAAAATATTTTAAAGGATATAACCCAAATTCAGTTTGAACTGATTTACTACTCGCAACCCTTGAAACCGTAGAAATATCCATCTCAATTTTGGTAGCAATATCTTTCAGAATCATGGGTTTTAATTTGGTTTCATCACCCGTTAAAAAGAAATCTTTTTGATAGTCCAGAATAGAATTCATCGTTCTCAACAAGGTATTTTGACGTTGTTTGATGGCATCAATAAACCATTTTGCCGAATCTAATTTCTGCTTAATGAATGTTACCGTTTCTTTTATGATACGATTATTTTTGTCAGATTTATCATAAGTATCCAGCATTTCATGGAAAGAATGGCTTACCCGTAGTTCTGGAGCATTTTTTGAATTTAAAGAAAGTTCTAATTTTCCGTTATTATTGAACAATAAATAATCAGGCATCAAATATTGAATCACAATGCCATCCTCTTCTGCTGAACCTGGTTTTGGATTTAATTTCGTAATCACTTTAACGGCTTGTTTCATGCCCTCATCATCAACGCTTAATCGTTTCTGAATTTTCTCATAGTGTTTCTTTGCAAACTCATCAAAATTATAAGTAACAATTTTAATAGCATTCTGAACATTTACATCCTGCAAATTTTTTCTATTTAACTGTATCAAAAGACATTCTTGCAAATCACGAGCGGCAATTCCCGTGGGGTCGAAAGTTTGAATTTGTTTTAAAACAGCATCCACGTCTTCCAAAGTAGTATAAATACCTTGCGTAAAAGCCAAATCATTGACTACCGCCTGCAACGGACGACGCATATAACCGTCTGTCTCAATGGAGCCAATCAATTGTTTCCCAATAATTTCTTGTTGTGCTTCTAAACGAAGAAAACCTAATTGTGAGATTAAATGGTCAGTTAAGCTTGAAATCATTGCAATTGGCATCTCTTTCTCATCATCATCACCATTACCATCACCTTGCATCTTGTAACCGCTGTGGTCATCATGGAGATAGGACTCAATGTCTATTTCACGATCATTATAATCTCCGAATTCATCGTCTGCATAATCGTCAAAATCATCCTCGTACTCATCACGATTATTTACTTCATTTTCCATTTCCGTTCCTTCTTCAAGGGCAGGATTAATTTCGAGTTCCTCTTCAATTCTTGTGGAAAGTTCAAAAGTAGGAATCTGCAATAATTTAATGAATTGAATCTGTTGTGGTGATAGTCTCTGTTGTTGTGATTGATTCAGGAAAAGCTTCTGCATAATCTCATATAGTAAGGCATTATTAAAAGATTCTGGTTAGTACTACATTTATTCAAAACACAACAAAATGTCGTTTTCACAAATATCTTGCCAAGATATAAATAATTAAGTTATAATTTTAATATTTTTTACAGGTTGAACGCATTTAAAAATGCAATTTTGAGTTTAAAATCAATGAATAGTACAATTTTATAACTGTAATTTTGCCAGAAATAATAAATTGATGAAAATTTGAATCTGGTTTTAGGTTTATGTTAACATAAATAC
>JANXRS010000239.1 GCA_025356745.1 Arcicella sp. | reverse complement strand
CTATTTCTAAATAATTAGGGTTTTTACGATTATAAACGTTATAAATCCCCAAATTCCAAGCGGCATCTCTTTGTCGCTTTTTTGTTTTAAAATTATACGTTGCTCCAATATCCAAACGGTGAAAATCTGAGATTCGAGCATTATTTCTGCCTAAATAATAGAGTTTTACATTTCCGTCCGCACCAACGTATGCCCCTTCTGGAAGTGTAACAGGATAACCACTCTGATAAACAAAACTACTGGTGAAAGCCCATTTTGGCGTTAATTGGTAATTCAACACCACCGCAATATTATGCCTTCTATCATATCGTGCATAGTACCATTCGCCTTTATTAATCTCTGGACTTTGGCGTTGGCTAATGGCATTGGTATATGACAACCAACCATTTAATTTTCCATATTTTTTTTGCAACATAAATTCCGCACCGTAAACGAGACCTTGTACATTTTTTACGATAATATCCTGCCAATTAGAATTGAATTCCGTTACCACATCCGAACCTTGCTGATAATCAATAAGTTGTGTGAATTTTTTCTGATATGTTTCTACCGATAATTCCCATTGACTATCTTTCCCAAACGATAAATAATAGCCTGCATCAATTTGTATGGCTCTTGACGGAGGTACTTGTTCAGTAGAAGTTACCCAAATATCATTAGGAATTCCAATACCGTTTGAGGTTAATTGATGCAAATATTGATTCATTTGGGTGTACCCAAATTTCAAACCGCTTTTAGCATTAAGGGCAATTTTTGCGGCTAAATGTGGCTCAAAGTTGGTATAGGTTGTACTATTAACAGATAAATTAGAAACTCTCCCACCAATATTTAATTTCAAAAACGACAACGGTTCTATTTCATTTTCAAGAAAGAAAGCACTTTCTTGTGAAAATATTTTAACGTTTTGATTGATGGAAACAACTTGTTTTACATTATCCTTTGTGATTTCCAATTGCCCAGGAGCAATTAAATGAAAGGTATGTTCCAAACCAATTCTTTGCGTAAATGACGGAGAATGAGCATATTCTAATGATGTTTTTAAGCCAATATCTCGAATGGTGTTAGTCAAATCATAAGAATTAGTAATTTTTTCATTACTTTTTGTATAGGTACTTTCACTGGCAAGTTGATATTTGAAATTACTATATATAAGACTTGCCTTACCAAATAATTTATTACTAAAAATTTTATTATAACGTAATGACGATGTTATACTTCCCCAATTCAAGCCCACATTATTTGAGTTTCCCGATGCTTGAGTAACATTTTTATAATAATCATAGTTAGAGTAAATACTGAAAAATAGCTGGCTATTATCATCAAATTTGTGGTTAATCTTAGCGTTAATATCGTAAAACCATAAACTCGGAGTACCGTCTACACTTTTACCAGTAAGCGTTTTGATATGTGTAGGTAATTGAAGTAAAAGAGTATTCATTAATCGCCCTGCTATTAAGTAAGAAGTTTTCTCTCCGATGGGACCTTCCTTCAAAAATCTTGAACTTAATATGCCTAAAGATAATTCTGCTCTTGATGCTTGATTATTTCCCTCTTTCATGGTTATATCCAAGACCGAAGCTAAACGACCGCCGAATCTTGAAGGAAAGGCACCTTTATAAACATCAATATTTTTGATGGCATCTGGATTAAAAGCTGAAAGATAACCAAAGGCGTGTGAAGTATTATAAACCGTTGCTTCATCTAATAATACTAAATTTTGGTCTGGATTACTACCCCTTACATTCAAACCCGCACTTCCTTCTTGACCTGCCGAAATGCCTGGTGTCATCGTTAAGGCTTTTAATAAATCGGCCTCTCCCAAAACCATTGGAATTTTTTTGAGTTGTTGAATTGGTACATTAGTAAAGCCTACGGGTTTATCCTCCTTTATATTTTCGTTTCTGACAACAACTTCATTTAATTGAATGGCTTCTAAGGCAATGGTAAAAATACTATCTTTTAAAAAGTTTTTTTTGAGGACAAAAGGCTTATAGCCTGAATAAGAACATTTTATTTCGTGCTTACCAGAAGGAAAAGTTATAGAAAAATAGCCGTATTGATTAGATTGAACGCCTTTATTTTCATTTACTAAAAAAACATTAGCATTAATTAATGATTCATCATTGTCTTCATCCGTTACACGCCCATACAGGGTTACTTTTTGAGCAAAAGAACCTATGGGGAGAGATAAAAAAGCAAGAATATAGAGAACACGTAGCATTTTTAAGAAAATTTAGAAAGGTAAAATTATCTGATATCCAGAATTTTGTAGGAAATATTATAGCCAGTTACCACACCAAGACCACCTTTAATGTTGCTATATGTAGAATGAGGCTCTGATAAAGCAGCCGTAAATCCTTCAACTAATTGAATTGATTTTGCTAACTCTAATTCTTCTTTAGACATAGCCACTACACTTACTATTATTTTATTGATTGGATTTGGAATTTCAAAGCGTTTAATAGGATCAAGACTGGGAACTGTAAAACCGTATGAATTCAAATCAGCAAATAATTTTACTTCCTTTCCGGGGGTATCAATACATTTACTTACATAGGCATATTTCCCAAATTTGAATGTTCCAATATTTCCTAATAAATCAACATAAGGAGTCGCAGTTTCAAAAAAACAAGGAGATTTAATAATTGTTCTCCTTCCAAATTCTAGATTATTATACCCACAAATCAATTGTCCTTCATCGTTGTACCCTATCAAATCAACACTATAAGCGGCAACATCACTTGATTTTTTGAAAACGGCAGTTACAAGACATGGATTCCTCACGGTATTTCCTCCTGCCGATTCTACAGTAATTTTAGTATTATACGTAGCACTTAATAAGAGTCCATCAGGTGGAATAAGGACAGGTTCAGATTCTGCAGAACCTATGTTTGGCACACTCACTTTTATTGAATACTTCACATTCCCTTTAATGATATAATTTGGATTTATATACATGGTATCCTTCAAAGATAGTTTACCAACTAATTCTCCATCTGCAAAAAGTTCTACATCTGCATTTCGGTAGAAAGTCTCTTCTGGAAATTTAGCGGTAGCTCCCCAAATTTTCCCGATATAAACTCTTGGTATTTGTCGTGCTACTAAGCGAGCATTTAGTACAATTAGAGGTTTATCTAACTTGAGAATTTCAAAACTTTCAAGTGTATTATTACAACTAATCAACAAAAATGTAATGATATTAAATACCAATATTAATATGATTTTTTGGCTCATTAAATGCATACTTTAAATGTGTTAAGTGTAATAGCCTTATAAAAATACTGATTACAAGGCTATTATAAATCCTCATACTATAAATCTGTGTCAAACGAAAGGTAAGTTATATTATTATCAGTACTAAATTCCTGAGCAATAAGTATTCCTGGACGAAATGTAACTAACAATCCTAATTTTGTGAAAGCTTCATGCTTAGTTGGATATGCTCTTCCATTAAGAATAATATGATAATCATGCACTCCAGAATATGTATCACTACCCCAAGACATATTCTGATTAGGGTAAATTTGATTTGAAGCCACTTGACTTCCAGCCCCATTTGGAACTATTGAACCATAGCCAGCCCCCCGTTTCCAACCCTCAAGATTACAGGCTTCCCAACCCCAAAAATCATCCCTTTGGTTTTGTATTGTGAATCCAAATTCCCAAATATAGTACTGCCCCACATTAGCTGTAGCTGCATATCTGCGAGATTCAACTCTTCTATCTGCCGCCCATGAAGGTCTTGGATAATGCCACCAATCATAAACTTCCCAAAAATAATCTTTGACCTTAGCTGACTTAACTGATTTATTCGCTTCAGTAATTTCTTTCTTGATAATTTTATTTACTACAACATGAGGTGATGTAATATCACTTTCTAATTCAGCTATGTACTTTATATTTGCTATTTTAACAACATCATCGGAAAACTTAATTATTTTTTCTCCAACTTGAACAAGTCCATTCCTATTTAATAATGGAGTTATACTATTGAAGATTAGTGCTTTGGCGTAACTTTTTTTGCCATCACTATCAATGACAATTTTTGCTATCCCTTTGTAGTTTTCATCAATATTCTTTTCTAAATTATTCTTCACAAACTCTTCATAAACCTCATTATAAGAGGTAAAACCTACAGATGATTCAAACTCTTCTCGCCCTTGCTCAGTTGCAGACTTTCCGAAAGCTGAATCAAAATCATTATCTGTCTCAAACTTCAATCTGCCCTCCACCACAGAAAAATCAATCTTCTCCTTGATTTTGGGAGAAATAGAGGTTGCATCCTCTGGTTTAACTAATCCATCTTGTTCTCTACAAGACCACAGGCATAGCGACAGTCCCACCGTCACTATGCCCAAACGTTGTAATGTTTTTTTCATTACCTTTACATTGGGTTTAATTGTTAGAAATTTGACCTTTAAGCCCCATCTGGTCGTCCAAACTTAGATTGGGGCTTAACTTTTGTAAAGGTTTGCGGTTTTTATTGTATTTCAAAGCAAAATATACAAATCTATATTCTGTACAGAATAATTTGAATTTAAGTAAAACATTTATTTGAAATATTGTTTTACTTAAACACGTCTATTATATAGACCGTACTTACCGCAATAACGCATTGCGTAATTTTGTATGTGTATTTGAGTTGGGAAGCTTCTACTAATTTCTTAACGCTTATTATAATTTAAACATTCTAACACTATGCAGTTCAGAGGTTCTATTCTCAAAAAAACACGTGAAGAGCAAGGACATAAACAGTATTTTTTTGCTCGCCTAACAGGTATTTCCCAATCTCATTTATCAAAAATTGAAAATGGCAAAACAGTTCCTACACTACCAGAATTAATTATAATTTCGAATATTTTGGAAAGATAATTAGGTCATTTTGTTTGTTAACTTATCCCATTCTTGTACACAAAAAAAGGCTTGAACGAAATCGTCCCAGCCTTTACCCTTAACCACTATAAAAAATTAATTATATTTCTACCAATACTAAATTAGCTTCCATCAAGTCAGATAATTGTCTGATAGTTTGAATTTTGTCTATTTCGTTATCTGGTAAAGTGATACCGTATGTATTTTCTAGGTAAACCACTACTTCCAAAAACTCCAAAGAATTCATTCCCAAGTCAGCATAAAAGCGTTTTTGAGGAGCTATCAATCTCGGATTTATATAAAAATTCCGTGATAAAAATTGTGTCAAAGTGCTGGTGTTGAATTTCATTGCATTGAAGGTTTTAAAAATTTAACAATGGTATTGCTTATTTAACTGATAAAATCTAAACTTAGTGCCTTTTAAAGGCTATTTTTTTTTATAATTACAATTAAACTTAAAATGATTTTAAGATAATAAAAACTTCTCATATTGTACTTTTACAATAATCTTAGAAGGCAATAATTTGTACATCACAGGGGTAACCAATTGAGACAGTAAAGTTGAACTTATGATACTGCCAATTAATACGACTGCTAAAGGTGAATACAAATCTAAATATTTGATTACCGAAGGAATTAACCCACCAATTGCGGTAAAAGAAGTTAATGAAATTGGCACAAATCGGATTTCGCCCACTTGATGAATTGCTTCGTCAAGTTCCATACCTTATTCTCTGAATTGATTTGTAAAGTCCATGAGTAGGAGGAAATTTTTATTTCAATTAAGATTTGCGTTATCGAAATTTCAAGCTTGATTTCTATCAATTATGTTTCGAGAATTGCTGTTCCCGAAACATTATTAACATACAAATTAGAAAGTACACTTAAATTTTGTTTGGTATTGCTTCGTGGGATTGAAACATTGATAAATCTTTAACTTCAATTTTGGCGTTGGGATAATTTATGAATTCCCCTTAATTGGTCAATAATTTCCTTTTTTTTGGGTTTCTATATCTTTCAATGAAGTAAAAATGGCTTTTGTAATTAAAATTTTTGTTAGTTCAACGTCTAACTATTTTTCAGACCCTCTTGTACGTATTTATCCAAAATCTACTATTACTTTTTTTTTAAGGCTAGATTCATAACTTTCCATTATATAATGTTTCAAAAAGACCTAGAAAAATTATGCTTTCACCAATTCAATCATTTGTTCTAAGGATGCAGTCATCAATTGCTGTATTTCAGTTTGCTCGTTAAATATCTTAAACCTATTGCGAATTTTTAGCGAAACCATTCCGTGTATAAATGACCAAATTAACATGGCAGCGATTTCTACCTCTTTAAATTTCAACTGTTTAGCTTCAATTCCTCTTTGAAGGGTTTCGCATACAAGAGCAAAACATTTGTGACCACTATTCCAATTTTCTTCTTCCTTCAGAGCATTCATCGGGGCATTCGAAATGAACATTAAATCGTACATTTCAGGATTTTCAAAGGCAAACTTCATGTAAGCATATCCCCGACGACGTAATTCTTCAAATGGATCTGTAATGCCCTCAATCGCAGCTACCATCTCTTCCAATAATTTATCAAAACCCAATTCATGAACGGCAAAAAAAAGCTCATTTTTATCTTTATAATATAAATAAATTGTGGCAGGACTGTATTCTATTTTCTCGGCGATGGCACGTATAGAGGTCTTCTCGAAGCCTTTTCTAATAAATACTTCTTTGGCAGTTTCCAAAATCATCAACCGCATTTCCTGTTTGTTCCGTTCTTTTCTTTCTAAAATACCCATTTTATTGATTTTCAAATCATTTTACTCTTGTCCAAACCGTGGTTCTTCCTAAGAGTGATATTCCTATAAATCCCCTGATTTCCAGTTCATTATATTTTTTCATTTTGATATTACATGAGTACGTCTTGCCATTATTAGGGTCATATATTGTTCCCTCTTCCCAAGATTTACCCGTAAATTCAAAGTTTTTCAAAATTATAGAACCCACAAGCGTTTGAGTTCTCAATTTTTCGTCAGGATTCTTCACATCCTTTTTTTCACTGCCACTTTTTCCCCACGAAATTTTTCCAAAATATTTTTCTCCCTGTTTATAGATTAATACTTTCCCATCCTTTTTTTCAGAAAGCCATTCACCCAAAACGGCATCTTTGGTTATAGCTTGTGAATATCCAATATTCACTAAACAAAAAGGAAGAATTAATAGAGCAATTAAGTTTTTCATAGTCAGTAATTTTAAGATTAAAACGTTATAAATTTAATGAACACTGTTTAGCAAAACTAAAAATTTAATAATAATTTTTATAATTCTAAGAAAAGTTATTTTTTTAGAATTATTAACTAATTGATTTTTAGGTATTTAGATAAAGTATGATATTAAATTAACACAATATATTGGTTTTATAGTTTGTGGAATAAAAAGGTTATAAGTATTTTTGTAAACAGATTATTAATAACGAATATAAAATATGAATTATCCACTTAACCAAATACCCGAAAGAACAATCAAACCACGCCAAAAAGGATTAACGATGGTGATGGATAAAGGGTTGAGCCTCAGACAAGTAGAGGATTTTTTAGAACTCGGTAGCGGTTATACTGACATTGTGAAATTAGGTTGGGCAACTTCTTTTGTTACGCCTAATCTCAAGGAAAAATTGGCACTGTATAGATCTTGTGGTATTCCAACGTATTTTGGAGGCACATTATTTGAAGCCTTTATTGTTCGGAACCAATTTGATGAATATCGTCGTGTTTTAGACCAATTCGGAATGGAATATGCTGAAGTTTCTGATGGCTCTTTGGAAATGAATCAAGATGATAAATGTGAATATATCAGAACATTAGCCACGCAAGTAATCGTACTTTCAGAGGTTGGTTCAAAAGATGAAGCCAAAATTATTCCTCCTTACAAATGGATTAAATTGATGAAATCTGAATTAGAGGCAGGTGCTTGGAAAGTAATTGGTGAAGCCCGTGAAGGTGGAAACGTTGGACTTTTTCGTGCATCGGGTGAGGTTCGTCAGGGATTGGTAGAAGAGATTTTAACCGAAATTCCCGAAGATAAAATTATTTGGGAAGCTCCACAAAAAGACCAACAAGTTTGGTTCGTGAAATTGGTTGGAGCAAATGTAAACGTTGGAAATATTGCTCCTCATGAAGTTGTCTCGCTAGAGACCATACGTTTAGGATTGCGTGGAGATACTTTTTCTCATTTCTTAGACAAGTAAGTTTTAAAATAATATTTAATGTTCAATAATCAAGTTAAAAACCTTGAAAATTGTTGATTGATTATCTTATACTAATTCATGTTTTAATATATTTTGAAAAAATGGAAATTATTAATTTCGTTTTACAACTTCTTAAAGACCCGTTAAACGCTCTCTCTCAGTTTATTACTGACCATGGGACATTGACTTATGGACTTTTATTCTTAATAATTTTCGTTGAAACTGGATTTATTGTAATGCCTTTATTACCAGGCGATTCACTACTTTTTGCGGTGGGTGTACTCGCTTCTGCTACTGGTAAAATAGAATTAACTTTTGTAATTCCATTATTAATTATAGCGGCTTTATTGGGCGATAATGTTAATTATTTTGTGGGTAAGTTTTTTAGTAATTTCATTAAATCGAAAGAGAAAATATTATTTTTAAAACGTAGCCATATTGAGCAAACAGAAGCATTTTACGAAAAACATGGTGGACAAGCTGTTATTATGGCTCGTTTTGTTCCTATTGTTAGAACAGTAGCTCCTTTCGTAGCAGGTGCTGGAAGTATGACGTACGCAAAGTACATTACCTTCTGTATAATCGGAGCAATTTTGTGGGTAACGGGCATTACTTCAATTGGTTATTTTTTAGGTAATAACGAATGGGTAAAGCATAATTTTGAGAAAGTAGTTTTAGGAATTGTGGTTGTATCAGTTTTACCAATGATTATTGGTGTTTTGAAAGCTAAGTTTGTTAAATAGATTTTTAGAGAATAAATTACAGACTACAGAAAAGGCTTCAAAATTAAATTTTGAAGCCTTTTTTATTGATTTAGATTTGATAACTTATCAGACTAATGAATCTAACTTAGTTTATCAACTATCTATTCTCAAAAAACCTATTTCTGAACCACCTTTGCAAAACGGTGATAAAAAGGGGTTTTACTATTTTCATCTTTCGGCATATATTTACCCGTAATAATAGGTACATACATCACACGACGACGAGATTTCTCACCCATGTTTGGCGAAACCTCTACACGATGCCACAAACGACCATCATGTACGGTTAAATCTCCCGCTTCAATTTCAAAACCTACTTCACGAACATCACGCTTATGATCAACAAACTGTTTTTTACCAAACAACAATTTGAAAACACTTTGATTTTGCGTACCTGGCAATACTTTCAAACCTCCATTAGTAGTTGGGCAAGTATCTAAGTGAATACCAACGTTCAACATTGGGAGAATTTTTTGACCCAAAAACAAATCACGTGGGCTATCTGTGTGCCATCCCATTTGTGTAAATTTGCTATTTGGCGAATTTACATAATGATTGAAAACTAAACCATCTTTTTCTTCGTCACTGATGCGTCCATCATAAGGAGCTAACAATTCAACCAAAATTTGTAGGCGAGGATCTTTCAAAAATTCAGCAAGAATGGGACTATACTTGTTAGTAAAGCACATTCTTTGAATCATCTTGTTACCATTTGGATCTTTCCCAAATTTCAAGGGAATTCCATTTATCTTTTCAATGCCTTCATCCAACCACTTTTTCTCGATTTTACTTAATTCGTCAATAAAAGTATTAATGGTATCAGCGTTGATAAAATTTTTGAAATGAATTACTCCGTATTGACGGAAGTAGTCTTTTTGCTCTTGGGTTAGAACCTCGCCAAATGGGAAGGTTTTATACTCGAA
Organism: Arcicella sp.; assembly: GCA_025356745.1. GTDB lineage: Bacteria > Bacteroidota > Bacteroidia > Cytophagales > Spirosomataceae > Arcicella. The sequence goes on along the minus strand of JANXRS010000239.1, from coordinate 3,391 downwards.
CTTTACCATATTTTTACCCTTTATTTATGTGGTTTACAAGAACTCATTTCGTGTAGTTCTCGCTACAAAAACCAAACCGTTTCCGCCAATTCAGTCTTGTAAAAAAATTGTACAAAAGAAAGTTTTTACATTTCTTAAACTTTTCAATAAATACAGTTGGGCAGAACTGAATTTATTTTTTTATCAAAAGTAAAAAACATTCTTTATGCTTTCGATAAAACGATGCAAATTAATTGAATGTTATCAAATTGTAACTTTTTAGTTAGAAAATTATTAATTAATCTATGAAAAATTATATAAAATTCAGTTTTTTTACAATCAGTTATTCATACGTTCCTCTTTTCTTTTTGTTTATGATGCAAAATTAAACACTAAACTTTCAAAAACTTATTTCATTAATATAAAATAATATTATCCGTCATTTTTGTACTTAAACTATTTTTGTTCCTAAGTAAAAAACTGTTTGAAGGACTATATAAAAGCCAATCATAATACTTACTGTTAAAGTCCATTTAAGACTAACGATTCTTCGAGCAATTAGGTATGATAAATAAGTGAAAAATAATGCTCCTAACACATCTATCGTATAATGAACGTGCTGGATTAATAATAAAAACGCTAATACAAATGTAGCAATGCCAGCAATGATTTTTTCAATTGGTCGGTGAACAAAAAGCCAAATCATAACCATAGTGGCAGTATGACCTGAAAAAAATAAATCTTTGGTAATGGGTTCTGTATCGCCATAAATCAATAACTGTGCAAAAGTATCGTGAAGAATTACTAAGTTTACGGGAGGGTTTAAGGGGAATAAATAGATGGTTGTCATACGAAAAACGGTTTCGATGACGAAGGTTAGAGAGAATAATAAAAATAAATCGGGGTACTTCAAAATACGCAAAAGCATATAAATTAATAGTCCATAGATAATTGTAAAAATAGCCGATGAAACGTCTAATGAGGGAATATTATTTAATACAAAATCGTTAACACCAACACACTGTCGTTTTTGGATGTTTTTAAAATAGGTAGGAAATTGCAATGCACCTGACACAAAAATGGCAACGGTTATGAGTAATTTTATAGTGTAACCCGAAGTATAGAAAGCATCTTTCCAACGTTCAAATAATGGTAAATTGTAACTTTTTAACATCTTTTGTGGTTTTATATTCGTATATGTTTTTGTCGATTAAAAAGAACACAAAATTACATAAAATTTAAATTTTATTAACAATGAAGACTAAAATAAATTCGTTAATTCTTGGAATAGTTACATTATTCACAAGCATATCATGCGGTCAAAAGACTGAAAATCAGAAAATTAGCAAAAAAATGAACGAAGAAAAAGTCAATATGGCAAATATGGAAACTGTTACCTTTGGAGCTGGATGTTTCTGGTGTGTTGAAGCGGTTTTTCAACAAATTGAAGGTGTCGTGAAAGTAGAATCAGGATATTCTAATGGAAATGGCTCTGTAAAAAATCCTTCTTACAGACAAGTATGTACAGGTAATACGGGTAATGCAGAGGTGGTACAAGTAACTTTTGACCCTAAGAAAGTATCTTTTGATACAATTTTAGAGATATTCTGGAAAACTCATGACCCAACAACCTTGAATCGTCAAGGGGCAGATGAAGGAACACAATATCGTTCGGCAGTTTTTTACACTAGTGAAGCCCAAAAAACGGCAGCAGAAACTTGGAAGAAAAAATTGAATGACGAACACGTTTTTGCAGACCCAATTGTAACGGAAATTACCGCCCTTTCAGATTATTCAAAAGCAGAAGATTATCACCAAGATTATTACGATTTGAATGGTCATAATCCTTATTGTCAAGTAGTTATAAAGCCTAAAATGGATAAATTGAGTAAAATGTTTAAGGATAAATTGAAAAAAGATATTTAGGTTTGTGATACGGACAGCCTCATCTATGGTCATTGATTTTACTTTGACTACAGATGAGGCTGTTTATATAACAAACCTTAACCTTTTTTTTACCATAACATATTATTAAATTTGTAAAGAAATATGTTAGTTTAACGTGTACCTATTTACATTTACAAAAATTAAAATAACCATTGATAGACCCATTACAAACCATCTTCAAATGAAAAAGATATTTTTTAGTCTAATTGCTCTTCTAATGCTGGCTTTGGGCGTGAATGCTCAAAAAGTTACCCCTTCTAAATGGTCTTGGGCATTATCAAAACCGAATCCTGCCGTTGGGGAAACAGTCGATATTATTTTTACGATAAAAAATGATAAAACTTGGCATCATTTTGCTACCGATTTTGATGAAGGTGGACCAATAATTACTACTGTCAAATTCAAGCCAAATGATTCTTATGAATTGGTTGGAAAGCTAAAATCAATTAATCCAATCAAGAAAAAGGATGAAATTTTTGAAGTAAACGTAGCTTATTTTGAAGGAAAAGGGGAAATTAGACAATCGGTAAAAATACTGAAAGATATTGTTCTTATTGAAGGTTCGCACGATGGACAAGCCTGTTCTGATGCTACTGGACAATGTGTACCGATAAAAGGTGCTTTCAAACTTGAAGCAAAAGCTGGTGCGATTTCGGACGCTTTATTAAAAAAAAAAGCAATGACGAAGACGAAAGTCAAATAAAAGATAAAGTTGTTGATGATAAATTGGCTGCTGACAACCCTGAAACGCAAAGTGAGACAGCTGATAAAACAGTTTCAAATATCGAAATAAACGGAACAAAAACTGCGGATAGTGTTGTTAATACCGTTTCTACTCCTATTATAAGTGCTGATTCCTCCCAAACTTCTGTTTCTACGATAGATTCTACGGAAAAACCCGAAGAAGAAAAATCAATGTTAAGTTTCTTTTTGATTGCTTTGGGCGTTGGTTTAGCTACCTGTCTTACGCCTTGTGTGTATCCATTAATTCCAATGACCGTTAGTTTCTTTATTAAACAAAAAAATGGTATTGGCAAAGCATTTATTTATGGTGCATCCATTATTGGCATTTATGTGTTGTTTGGCACCGTTATCGCCGCCACTCTGGGACAAGCCGCCCCGAATTTTATCAGTACTCACTGGATTCCTAATCTTCTCTTTTTTACTATTTTTATCATTTTTGGCTTGTCATTTTTAGGGTTATTTGAAATACAACTACCTTCAAAATTTGTCAATAATGTAGACGCACAGTCGGATAGAGGAGGTTTTATTGGCATTTTCTTCATGGCATTTACTTTGGCTTTGGTTTCTTTCTCATGCACGGGACCATTTGTGGGTACGCTTTTAGGATTAGGTGCTTCGGGTAAATTTATTAAACCAATCATTGGAATGTTTGGCTTTGGTTTAGGACTTGCTTCGCCGTTTGTATTGTTAGCTTTATCACCTGAATTACTCAAAAAAATCC
>JANXRS010000217.1 GCA_025356745.1 Arcicella sp. | reverse complement strand
AAGTGAAAGAAGGTTTTTAATTTTGTAGAGATGAAAGATATTCAGCCTATCATAGCGGAATTTACGGAACAAGCTAAAGCATACGCTTTTGTTAATGAAAATATAGATAAATTATAATACAAAGTCCTCTAAACCAGAGGATTTTAGTTTTAAAACCTGTTATTATAGGTTTCAATTCACCAAATAACGGATAAAAATAAAATGACCGACCGCTATATGCAACGAGGCGTTTCTGCCTCCAAAGAAGATGTCCACAAGGCCATCGAAAAAATAGATAAAGGGCTTTTTCCAAAAGCTTTCTGTAAAATTTCACCCGATATGTTGGGCGGAGATGATGAATACTGCAACATCATGCACGCCGATGGAGCGGGTACAAAATCAGCTCTAGCCTATCTATACTGGAAAGAAACAGGTGATATTTCCGTGTGGAAAGGTATTGCACAAGATGCAGTTGTGATGAATACCGATGATTTAATTTGTGTTGGAGCAACGGATAATATGCTTTTATCCAGTACGATAGGCCGAAATAAAAATCTAATTCCTGGCGAAGTCATCGCTGAAATCATTAACGGAACCGAGGAAACTTTGGAAATGCTCCGTAATAATGGAATTGGAATCTGGAGTACGGGTGGCGAAACCGCCGATGTGGGTGATTTGGTTCGTACCATCATTGTGGATTCAACGGTAATTGCCCGTATGAAACGTTCGGATGTAATTTCAAATCATACTATTCAAGACGGAGACGTAATTGTTGGTTTTGCCTCTGATGGACAAGCTACTTACGAGAAAACTTATAATGGTGGAATGGGTTCAAACGGCTTAACTTCTGCTCGTCATGATGTTTTGGGACACTATTTAGCCACAAAATATCCAGAAAGTTTTGACCCATCCGTTCCCGCAGATTTGGTTTATTGTGGCTCAAAGAAATTGACTGATGCCCTTGATGGCACACCTTTGAATGTTGGGCAGTTAGTGCTTTCTCCGACTCGCACCTATGCCCCAGTTGTGAAGGCATTATTGAATGAATTACGTTCAGTCATTCACGGAATGGTTCATTGTTCGGGTGGCGCTCAAACGAAAGTTTTGCATTTTGTCGATAATGTTCATATCATCAAAGATAATCTGTTTGAACTACCTCCGCTTTTTAAAATGATTCAAGCAGAATCTGGAACGGATTATAAGGAGATGTACAAGGTGTTTAATATGGGACATCGTTTGGAGGTTTATCTAAATCCACAATACGCTCAAACAGTAATTGAAATCGCAAAATCATTTGGTATTAATGCTCAGATAATTGGGCGAGTGGAAGGTGCTGAAAGCAAAAGTGTGACGATTAAATCAGCGTTTGGGGAGTTTGTTTATTGATTTTTTTAGTAAGTTTATATTTTTTAATCTTACTCAATCTTACTCAATCTTACTTATGGAACTTCTAAGTATTCTTAAATCAAATTCTGGTCTTATTTTATGGCAATTATTTATTCTATCATCGATAGTTCTTTTAATTACTGCCAGCATTGATATTGCTCTACATAAATTTGAAGGCAATCAAAAAATATTTTGGCTTTTGTTGTGCGTTTTTGTCCCATTTGGATGATTGATTTACTTTTTAATTGGTAGAAGATAACGAATTAGAGCTTAGCATTTTATGAAAAATCTCCTTCAAAATCCCAACGAAATAAGTATTACAGGAGCCATCTGGATAGAACGCCAAGATGGAACAGACCGTTTTTTGGGTAAAGGACGTATTGAATTATTAGAACTTATCGTAGAACATGGTTCAATTTCCAAGGCTGCTAAAGCGATGGAAATGTCCTACAAACGGGCGTGGGATTTAGTAAATTCTATGAATTCTCAGACGCTGCAACCCTTGGTAATTACGCAAACGGGCGGGAAAAGTGGGGGAGGAACCCTCGTAACTGCTGAAGGTCTTCAAGCCATTGATGATTACAAAGTCCTTCAAAATCGCTTCCAAGCCTTTCTTTTACAGGAAAATCAATGTTTAAAATAGAATAGGCATCAGAATTTACAATTTTTCTTATTTGTAATTCTTCCTATTCGTTATATTTGTAAAAATATAACGAATTTATGGATTCAACTTTTATACTATTTCTCGCTCTTTTAGCGATTGTTGCCTTTTTGTATTCATCGGTTGGTCACGGCGGAGCGAGTGGCTATTTAGCAGTTATGGCTATTGTGGGTATCGTCCCTTCACTCATGAAATCTTCGGCTTTGCTTATGAATCTTGCCGTTTCTCTATTTTCCTTTTTTGGTTTTTATCGAGCGGGATTTTTTAAATGGAAACTCTTTTGGCCTTTTGCATTAGCCAGTATTCCGATGGCTTATTTAGGCGGAACAATAACTCTTTCCGATGTTATTTACAAGAAAATATTGGCAATCTGTATTCTTATTTCTATTGCCCGTTTATTGTATCAATTTAGAAATGAAGAAACCGAAAATCGTGAAATTCCTACTTGGGCAGCCCTTACAGCTGGCGGTATAATTGGTTTATTATCAGGAATGATGGGTATTGGTGGCGGTATTATTTTGAGTCCATTAATGCTTCTGATGAAATGGTCAAAACTCAAAGAAACAGCCGCCGTTTCAGCACTTTTTATCTTCGTAAATTCTCTTTCGGGTTTATACGGACAAATTTCAAAAGGAGGCTTCCAAATTCCTGAAAACTTGCAATGGGCCATTTTAGCGACTATTGTGGGTGGTTTAGTAGGTTCATATTTTGGCAGTCAAAAATTCAATCTTCCAACTTTGCGGTATATGTTAGCTTTGGGTTTAGTCATTGCTTGTGCAAAATTGATGTTTACTTAATTTTAACCGTTTTTATTGTAGGAGAGGAACGAATCTTTTAAACCAATATTATTATAACTTTTTGGCAAAACCAAGTGTGGGAGGATTTTATTATTTGACGGTGAGTGTAAATCTGTAAAACAAGTCTGTTAAGGTATATTGAACCCTCAAATTATTCAATATACCTTAACAGATTAAAAGATTTTACCGAGTCATTTTTAAAGCAATTTCAAGTCTTTGTGCTGCATTATCCCAATTCATATAGTTGAAAAGTTCATCCACAAAATCAGCCCGTTTATTCTTGTATTTTAAATAATAAGCATGTTCCCAAACATCCACCACCATCAAAGGAACAATACCCCAAACGGTCAGTTTTTCATGATTTTCAACTTCCAAAATCATTAAACGATTACTTTGAGGATGATAACCTAAAAGTCCCCAACCGTTGCCATCAACATTTTTAGAATGATGAGCCAATTGCACTTTCATTTTATCAAAAGAACCAAAATTTTTATCTATTCTTTTCAATAATTCACCTGTTGGTTCAGATTTTTTATTGGTAATATTCGTCCAAAAAATGGTATGTAAAACATGGCTTGATAAGTGTAAAGATAGTTTTTTTGTCCAATAATCTACGCCTTCAAAATTGCCACTTTCCAGAGCTTTATTAATTAAACCAGTGGCTTTATTAGCAGTATTGACTGCAGCACCGTGATGAGCTGTATAGTGTAATTTTAGTACATCGGCAGGCATAAACGGTTCTAAAAAAGATTCAGAATAAGGTAAGGCTCCCAATACAAATTTTCCAGTTTCGTCAGTTAATTTATCCAAACCACTCTCATTGAGTGTAGCACTAAAAACATCATTGCCTTGCAATAAACTTGCACCTGTGATGATTGTAGTAGTTGTCAAAAATTGATTTCTTGTCATAACAAATAATTTTTAGTAAGTATTCTATCACCGAACAGGCAATAATTATGTAAGGTTCAGTAAATTTTTATAATTTTAATTCCGTTGAATGCCTCGCTTCAGATAAGAATGGTTTTAACTTATTAATTTTGGGTTAATTTTGAATTCAGTATATTCAACTAATTGCCCTGCATGATGATTAAATGGATTCACACTTTTTATTAAAATTTTATTCATTGAAATGCTTCTTTCTCTTGGAAAGAAATAAATCATTACAAGAATAAATCAAAAAAAGGTAATTTATCTTATAGTTGCTTATTTTTTGATGACAGCTAATTAGGATTAGCCTAATTTATTAATCCAGCGGGTGAATACTATTTACTCCTACAAAAAAAATGTACAAATTAAACTTAAATACAAGCGATAAAACTCCCAAATACAAACAGATTATTCAATCTGTCATTGCTGATATTGAGCGGAATGTTTTGAGGAAGAACGAACAACTTCCTTCTATCAGTGAACTCAGCGAGGAATATTATTTAGCCCGTGATACCGTTGAAAAAGCCTATCGTGAATTGCGAGAAAGAGGCTTCATTACTTCCGTGCAAGGAAAGGGATATTATGTTAATAGCGGTGAAAGCAAAAAGATGAAAATCTTGTTAATTTTCAATAAATTAAGTTCTTATAAGAAGTTAATTTACTACGCTTTTCTAAAAGTTTTGGGCGACAAAGCGTCCGTAGATTTACAGATTCATCATTATAATGCCCGACTTTTTGAAGAAATTATTGATAAAAATTTAGGAAAATATAATTACTACGTAGTGATGCCTCATTTTTTTCCAGAAGCAGATAAAAGCTTGGCAGTCAAAATATTGGAAAGAATACCTATCAATGAACTAGTGATTTTAGACAAATATCTGCCCGATTTTAAGCATGAATGTTTAACGGTTTATCAAGATTTTGAACGTGATGTTTCAGAGGCATTGGAAAATGCCCAAGATTTGCTTTCAAAATACCAACGAATTGTTTTAGTTTTTCCGAGTGATGGCAATTATCCAATCGAAATTGTGCGGGGAGTTCGTTATTTTTGTGTCAATTCACAGAAAGAATTTGTGATTAGAGAAAGTGTTGAAAATGAAATTTTACAAGCTCAAACAACTTATGTGGT
>JANXRS010000434.1 GCA_025356745.1 Arcicella sp. | reverse complement strand
AAGGCAGGTGCTTGTAGGTGCGATTCCCCTTGTTCAAAGGTGAAACTATTCAAAATGCCCTTATTTCCTACTTCTAAGGGCATTAAATAAAAATCTTTCCTGATTTCACGATACGAGATTTCTTTCGATAAATCCACCGTTTCATTAATGGCTAAATAACCTTTAGCATACGGAACAAAATCATAAACTTCTTTTAATGGAACAACAAAACTAAATGAACCTATGGCTGGATCATAGTTCTTTATTTCGGTTTTTAATTTATTATTTTGCGGGGTCAATGTCAAAATAGATTCAACTGGTTTCTTATCAGTCATACTTAACACATTTCCCGAAATAATAGCAACAGCTTCTGGTTTGGCAGTTTTTGGTAATTCTAATCGGTAAATATCCTCTTTTTTTGAAGCATTTGAAGAGCATATATAAGCATATTCCCCAGAAGCAGGAATAGTAAAAAAAGCATCCCATTCAGGGGTATTGATACCAGGACCTAAATTTTCGGGTTCAGACCAATTAAACCAACTATCATCCAAACGTACAGTTTTATAAATATCATTGTCTCCATATCCGGTAAATCCTCTGGTTGAATAATATAGTGTTTTTCCATCCGCAGCTATAAATGGTGAAGCATCATCTTCACTTGTATTTATTTGTCTTCCCATATTGACTGGTTCTGACCAAAGATTTTTATCTTTTTTAAACGAAACGTATAAATCTCTTCTTCCAGTAGTACTGGGCCTCATAATAGACATTACCATTACAGATCCATCGGGTGAAATCGTTATGTCGCAGTAATGACTGTAATTATCGAATTTAATAAATTTTATTTCTTCTGGATATGACCAACCAGTTGACGTTAAAAAAGAATGTGAAATCCCAATAGTAGAAAATGTGTTTTTTTTGTAATTATTAAGTAAAAAAATTTCTTTACCATCAGCAGATACTGAAAAAACTGCATTTTTACCTTTATCGTTAATTGGTAACCCTATTCTATGTGCCTTGCCCCAATTTCCCCTACTATCTTTATTGCTATACCATACATCCATGTCTTCATTAAGAAATGTTTTTTTATGTTGCCAAAATACTGGCAAATAATTTCGGGTAAAGAACAACGTTTTTCCATCAAGTGAAATAATTGGGGCAAATTCTTGATGTCTTGAGTTTATATTCTTTCCAAGATTTTCTCTAAATACCTCTGTTGGGGCATCTTTGGCAATTTTAATTAAAGGTTTAATAGGATCTATAGATTCAGAAATCGCAATTGCGTCAATTTGATTTACGCCTTTTATGCGTTCAGTTTTTAAAATAATTTTGATAGCAACTACTGGATATGGGGTTAGATCTTCAAGAAGAATATGCAACATTTCTCCTTTATTTCTATTTTTAATTGGTTGATTTTTTAAACTTTGATAAAGAGTATGGAAAATCTTGTTTTCATCTACTGCCAAGATTTGGTCGATAGCCCCCTGTCCATAATTTTCCGCAACTGCAACTTGTCTAATACTCATGATTGTATCAAAACTTACCGTTATGTATTCACTATTAGGACTATCGGGTTGTGATGGTTGCCAAGCGGCTGTACTTTCAATAAATTTAGGAAACACATTAGGTTTACCCAGAGCTTGAACTGCCTTATATTCGGTGGTTTGAAATGGGATTACTCTTTCGGAAGAAAATTCTACCACCCGACTTGCCCAATAAGTTTTTTGAGAATAAGATGAATGAAAGATATATAATAAGATGAACACAAGGAGGGTACATTTTCTGAGCATTGTGACCAAAGATTAAAGTTGCTTTCATCTTCGCAAAAATTATACCGTTTTTTAGTTTTTAATTATTGTCACTTCAACCCTTCTATTTAATCGACGTTTTTCTTCTGAATTATTACTGGCAACGGGACGAGTTGAACCATAACCTTGCACTTGAATTCTTTTCATATTTATGCCTTTTATGGCTAAATATTTTTGAACCTCCTCTACTCTTTCTTTTGACAAAAGTAAATTTGCATTCCAATCCCCCTGATTATCGGTGTGTCCCTCCAACATAATTTCCATCGTTGGATTCTCCTTCATGGCTCTCACAATTCTGTCTAATTCTGGAAAAGATGTATCAATAATGACGGCTTTACTTTGTTCAAAAAACACACTATTTAAAGTCATTCTTTGTCCTGCCTCAATTGGGAGGAGGTAAATGTTCTTTTTTACTTCCTTAAAGTTAGTCTCTTTCATAAAATCCAAAGGCTCAGAAACGGCCATAAAACCTTTTTTAGTAGCAGATATGGTATAACTCTGTTTGGTCGGCAACATCATTTTATAATCTCCTGTGAGTGGATCATAACTTACGCAAACTGTGTCGCCATCCGTCATGGATTGTACCTTGATTCGGGCAGAAATTGGTTTATTGTCAACCTTATTATAGACACCACCCGTTATTTGCACAACGGCACTGGGCTTGATTGACTCTGGAACAGCCAATTTAAAAATGTCTTCTTCACCCAAAGAATTTTCTTGCGAACTGAAATAGGCAAAATCTGACAAGGCTGAAATGGTAAAATATCCGTCCCATTCAGCGGTATTGATAACTGAACCTAAGTTTTCGGGTTCAGACCATTGTAACCAAGTATCGTCTAATCTTCTACTTAAAAAAATGTCATTATTCCCGTATCCACTAATTCCTTTTGTTGAAAAATAGAGCGTTTTACCATCAGCCGCAATAAAAGGCGTGCTTTCTTCATCGGCAGAATTAATTTTTTTGCCTAAATCTTTCGGTTCAGACCAAGTGTCATCCGCTTGTAAAAATGACACATAAATATCTTTTCCTCCTTGCGTTTCAGTAAATTGCCCCGTCATAATCATTACTCTGCCATTTGGAGAGAAGCTGTATTCGGCGTAATCAGATTTGTTTCTAAAGTTTTTTACGGTAATTGATTTTGGAAATCCCCAGCCCGTAGCGGTTTTTGTAGACATGGAAACGCCTTTTGCCATTGAACCATCCTTCATATAGACATTATTTAGTAAAATTGTCTTTCCATCGGGTGAAATGGCACAAATTGCATTATGCTCAGTATTGTTAATGGGTTGTCCAATGGGTTTTGCCATACCCCATTTGCCATCTTTTTGCATTTCCGAGAACCATACATCTTGATTTTTGGAATTTCCCAAATTATCGGGATGTTTCCAACGGGTATAATATAAGGTTTTACCATCGGGAGCAATTACGGGGGCAATTTCACGATAAGCAGAATTAACATTTGAGCCTAAATTTTCCTTTATAATTTCTGAAGGTAAATTCTTTGCCAAATTTATGGTAGCTTTTATTGGTATTTCAGACTGTGAAATTCCAATGGCATCAATCTCATTCCAATCTTTTACTCGTGATGTATTCAGTACTATTTTAATACCTCTAACTTTAAAATTAGTCAATTTAGAGAGGATAATATTCGTCATTTTGCCAATATCAGCAGTTGGAACATTTTTATTTACCCATAGTGGTTTTAAATTATCGTATTCATCGAAACTTTCTATTTTTACAATACAACCTTGCCCAAAGTTTTCTGCAACAGCAATTTGTCGAATGGTCATTAGCGTATCAAAGCCGACAATTAGAAACTCTTCTTGTGGATTATCCTGTGTTTGAGGTTGCCATGCACATACACTTTTACCCAATTGGGGTAATACATTAGGTTTACCCAAAACTTGAATAGCTCGATTTTCTTTAGTTGTATTTGCGTCAGAATATTCAGAAGAAAAAGCAATGACTCGACTCGCCCAAAAGGTTTTTTGAGCGTAAGACTGACAGGAAAGAAAGAGTATAAAAATGATTAAAGGAATTTTCATTGGGTAGTGGAAAGAGATAAAATATTTAAAAAATTGAGATTTCCTCAAATACTTTTACAGGTTCTTTCTCTTTTTTAATTTTCTCAAATGTAATTGACTTAGCTTTTTGATGAAGTTTCAAGCCTTTTTGTATCTGAATATTGTGGTCAAAAAATTCAATGGCTCTTTGAACTTTATTTTTATTAATAGTTAAAAAGTAAGGACGACGACCATTTTTCTGAACTAAACGTGCATCTAATTTATAAATTGTACCTTCTGGGAAATCTGAGAGGATTTTCATAGGGCAGCCAACGGTTAAATCACAAGGAATTCGCTGACCGTCAATGGTTTTTAGGCGTGGACGATTTCTCCGAGTATCAAAATATACGGTTGCATAAATGTCTAAAAAAATCTTTTTCTCCAATTCAGGCATTTCGGAAACCAAGGATAATTGCATGATTAGGTGGGATATTTTGTGGTAATTGATAAAATTAAGGAGAAAATTTTAATTTTAGTTATAAGTTATGAAAACTACTTATTGAAAATTCTCAAACTAAATAAACTTTCTCAGCCTAATTATCAATAATTGCTCAATAAAATAGTTAATACTTTTGGTAGAGGATATTTTTCTTGCTTTTTTATTTAAGATTTAATTAACCAAAGATAGCTATTTTCTGTTAAATTTGAGAATACAAAATGCCAATTTAAATAGGACTTTTAATAAATATATTTCAACATTAATGTACGGGAAGATTGTTAAAAATTATCTATCTAATTTGTCAAATAAACACAAACCTAATAAAATGAAATTAATAAAAAATATATTCAAAGTTCATTACTTTGTAATTCCCGTACTATTTTTTATCGTTGAAGGTTGCAGTACTTCCTCAACGAATCCAACACCCCAAGCGGATAAATATTTAGTCAGTAGCACACTAATAGGCGATTACAATAAGGTTTCTTTACAATCTCGAGCGGACGGACTTTCGGGTGGCGTTAATAATCCATCACTTACGCTTTTTGTAAATGCTCTTTTGAAATATGATATTAAAGCCTATAAAATCATTTATAAAACAAAAAATACGGATGGTACAGAAATTCAAGCCTCAGGTGCTTTAATTATTCCAATTGTAAATGGAGAGACAATTCCAATGATTAGTCAGCAACATGGCACAATTAGAACGGATGCTCAAGCTCCTTCAAATTATCAATCAAATAGCGAAGCTTATTCAATTGCCTCTATTTTTGGGTCAAATGGTTACATAATCGCTTGTCCAGATTATATCGGATATGGCGTTTCTAAAGCGATTCAGCATCCATACGAACACCGTGAATCTTTGGCACAGGCAAGTTTAGACATGATACGAGCATCGGCAGAATTTATTGCGAAAGAAAAAATTAACTGGAATAAGAAATTAATGATAACAGGCTATTCGCAAGGTGGATTTGCCACGATGTCTTTGCAGAAAAAAATTGAAGAACAGTTTCCAACTGAGTTTAATTTGGTTGCATCATCTTGTGGTGCTGGGGCTTATAATAAAACACAGTTCATGAAGGATTTATTCAATAATACAACCCATGGAATTACAGAATATAATCAATTATATATTTGGGTAACTCAAACTTACAATCGTGTTTATGGATTGAATCGCTTGATGAATGCTTATTTCAAAGAGCCTTATGCAACTGATGTTCAGGCAAATGGAAACAAGGCTACGATAAATGTTAGTTTTAATTTAGCCATCAATGATGCTTTTAAAAAAGCAATTAACGATGGAACTGATACCAAATTTTTAGATGCTGTAAAAGATAATGATGTTTTTGATTGGGCTGCCAAAACCGAAACGCAACTTTATCACGGTGATGCTGACCAACAAGTTTTTTATTCAAATTCAGTAACAGCAGAAAAAGCTATGAAAGCGAAAGGAGGGAAGGTGACACTTTTTACGACTAAAGGAGGAACTCATGGGTCAACGCTTTTTGATTATGCACTGAATACTCTTAACTTTTTTAGTGGAAAAAAGTAAAGAGAAGTTCCTATAATACAAGCTTAGAAATGACATTAAAAAGGGATATGAAATTTCATATCCCTTTTTAATTTAGTAAAATGTGAACTAATCCATTGTTTAAAGATTGTTTGAGTGCTAGTCGTCTTTGCGAAACGTGCCAATATCTACTTCAAATTACTCAAAAATTCTACAACATCTCTAATCTCTCTTTTACTTAACAAACTTCCCATTGGAGGCATACTTGAAGGCATATTTTCTCTCTTGGCAATTCTTGAAATCGGAACTACTAAGGGTTCAGCATCGGAAGTTGTAATCGTTAATTCAGTGGCATTTTCTTTCGCTAATGTTCCAAAAACTTCTTGTCCATCCGTTAATTTTAAGGAAACCGAACCATACCCAGGGGATAATCTCGCACTTGGATTGACTAAGGCTTCTAAAATTTGTTCACGAGTAAGTATAGTTGAAATTCGTTTTAAGGATGGTCCAACCGCTCCGCCATCTGTTGGGTTTCCTGCAGTGTGACAACGAACACATTGGGCAACTGAATTGTTATTAAAAACATTTCTGCCTTCATCCTTATTTCCTCCAAATAAACTTTCAGCATAATCTTCTGATACTGAGTCTGCGGGTTTTAAACTGGCAATTTTACTTTTCAAATCAGTCAATCCAGTTTTATCAATAGATTCATGTAATTCCAAAAATAGACTCGAAGAAAGTTGTTTGTTTCTTAATTTTTCAATTAAATCGGAAAAAATAACTTTGGTTTTATCTGCTTGCATTTTACCTAAAACTAATAATAATTGTTGTTGTTCTTTGATACCTCCCTTCGTGAAAATTGTATTTACCAGTAAAGGTAAATTATCCTTTGTTACATTATTATCATTCAATAAACTCACAGAAACTGTTCTTACACTTTCTTCCTTATCATCCATTCCTTTTTTAATAAAGTTCTCAATTTTAGGATATTTTAGCTGATTTAAGGTAGATAATATGGCTGTTTTTACTTTTGAATTAGTTGTTTCATCATAGATTTTAGCCAAATTTTCGTTTGCTTCTGTCAAATTTAAATTACTAATTAATGCTGCCGTAGCAATTAGTGTTTCAGGGTTTGTTTCTTTTAAAAAATTAGTAATATGGGGTTGAATCTTAGCTTTTACTGCTATTGCATCTCGCTGAATTTTACCTCTAAATCGTCCGTCAACTCTATCCAAAACGGAAGGATTTATCCAAGAACTAAGCGTTGATAATGCTTCCGTCTTGACGTTGTCTTGAATATCTGTTCGAGCAGCAAAAGCAATTAATAAATTCAGTTCCTTCTCTCCGCCTACACGCAAAGCAGCATTAATAGCTCTCCGTAAAAGAGGCTCAGACGTAAATCTTGTCTCTTTTAAAGTTGCTGCAAGAGCTGGTAAAGCGGATTCAATCGAAGTATCATCATTTATTCCACGAGCCGCTTCCGTTACAATATATTCATCTTTATCATTTAAAAACAAGGCAATGTTTGGGTTTTGTAATCTTCTTAAAACTAAGACAGCGGCCGTTCTTAGGGCTTTATTAGGATTTTTCGCTAACGCAACCATTGGTTCAATTTGCCCAATCTTTGATAAAGCCAAAACGCCTGCATGACGAAGATATAAGTCTTCATCGTTGTTCGTTTTAAGCATTTCAATTAAAGGTTGAATAGCATCTAAATAAGCAATTTTCCCCAACGCCTCAGCTGCATAAAATTTTACTCTCGGATTATCATTTTGCAATAATGAAATTAAATCTTTACCTACCGATACAATTTTGGCATCTCCTAACATTTTGGCAGCTTGAGCAATAATTTCAACATCTTTATCTTTCAATAATTCAACTAAAGTTGAAGCAAATACTTTGTTTGTTCTGGATAATTGTCCAATTCCCCAAATTCCATGGATTCTTGCTAATTGATTATCAGGTTGTAAAATGGCCTTCTTCAACATTGGCAAACCAACTCCTCCACGATTTACTAATTCAAATTGTGCCTTTTGACGAATACGCATATCCACATTTGAGAGTAAAGAGAAAAGTATTTCAGTGGTTTGTTTAGCATAATCCAATTGAATCAAACGCTTAGTTTCCAAACGAATAGTTGCTAAATCATTCGTTTCTTTGGTTACATCTAATTTCCAAACTCTACCATAATCTTTCGCATCCCAACCATTTATCCAATCGGCAACGTACAAAGCACCATCGGGTCCAAACCTAATACCTGTTGGTAAAATACCACTCAGTATATTCTTTTCTCCGTCTAATTCAAAACTTGCTCCTTTGGGTTTTAAACCAAACGACCAAATTGGCGAACGAGAAGGATTTCCCACGAATTCAACCAAGAAGAATTTATTTTTCCAAACCGAACCCAAAGCCGTTCCAGGATTATAAACCATGCCAGTGGGACCGTTGTGAAAATTCATGATGGGAGGAATAATATACGCCGCTTGACCATCCCAACGTGGTTTGAAGAGTTTTTCATCCATCCAAACGTTATATTTATTGTTTTTGGGGTCGGTATATTTTCCGTATTGCCAATTTGAACGCCAACCCGCATCAGAACCTTGAACCACATGAACCAAACGTTCACTTTCGCCTGGGTGGTCACCGTCATTATCTGAGGAAATCAAATTGCCATGTTCATCAAAGACAAATTCGTGTGTATTGCGTAAACCTGTTGCAAAAATTTCAAAATCACTTCCATCAGGATTTGAACGAGCGATAATTCCTGAATTTGGATTAACAAATTTTTTGCCATCTGGTGAAGTTAAATTTGCTCCAATGTCTCCAATATTCCAATAAATTTTACCATCTGGACCTTCAATAATTCCTGACATTCCGTGACCTCCGAAGCCAATATGAACGCCATATCCATGACTAATTGACGTTTTTTTATCGTAAATTCCATCGTTATTAGTATCTCTCAAACGCCATAAATCTGGAGCAATTCCTACGAAAGCATCATTTTTTCTAATGAGTAATCCTCCTGCAACATCGGAAATTTCTTCATTAAAGTCATTGAGAACACGGGTTGAAATATCGGCAATTCCATCATTATTTTTATCTTCCAAACGCCAAACTTCGTCTTTCTCAATGGTCAAATCGTGCCAGTCATGGAAACCATCCTTATTTAAATCTTTTAACCAACTGTTTTTTGTACTATTCTCTCTCGAAAAAGTTTTTCTTAAAAATGCCCTTCTTTCTTCAACTGTCTTGAGACTGATTGATTCTGTCATCCAATCACGATGCCCACGAATATCAAATTCAGAGTTTTTCTGACGGTTTGAACGAGTCAAATAAACTCTTCCCAAATCATCAATCGACATACAAATGGGGTCTGGAGCAAGCGAGTCGGAAGCCCACAAACTTACTTGTAAACCATCTGCCACTTTAAACGGAACTTTCTCTCTAACTTCTTTAGCTTTTGAGGCAGCCGTTTTTTGATTTTCTTTGATAATCAAGGGTTTAACTTGTTGAGCAGTTATTGAAAAAGTAATGCTCAAGCATAGTAGAAAAGATATAATATTTTTTTTCATAGTAATATTTTTATTTTGAGATGCTTATTCATGGTATGACCAATGATATTTTTGAATAAATTACTTATAATGTTGAAGTCATGCCATGAATAAGACTTCAACATTTAAGATTGATAAATATTTAAGTCTAAATAAGGATTTCTAAATTTGCCTGTTGGGTCATATTCCTTAATTAGTTTCATGAAATCGTCATATTTTTCGTATCGTGAATGTAAATTTTTCGGTGCAATAGTAAATAATTTCCCCCAATGTGGACGATATTGAAATGGAGCTAATTCTGCTTCAATCATAGGTAATAATTTCATGACTTCGGGAATGTGTTGTTTCCAAGTAAAATGAATTGCTACCGAATCTTGTTTATAGGCAGTACTCATCCAAAAATTATCTGCCGCAATTGTTCTGATTTCAGTAATCATCAATTCTGGATAAATCAGATTTCCTTTTTTTTCTAAAGCAAGAATAGCTTCCAGAGCGTGTTCTCGAGGAATAAAGAACTCTGATTGTAATTCTTCACCGCTACTTGGAGTAAAACCCATTTTAAAATGAGGTAATCTTTCGTACCAAACACCTGCAACACCCATTTGGTCGGTACAATTTTCAGATGAGAGTTTCGTAATTGGATGGAGATTTTTTGTAGCAGCTTTTGCTCCAAAAAAATCTTTACCCAAATCCTTAGTATCCGATTCAACTTTACGCTTCACCCACACCTGACTAATTTTTTGGTCTTGCCAATCCGTGAATAAACTTACGCTATAACCACTTGATAGAATCTCATTAAAATGGTCTTTCAATGACTGTAAAGGTAAATCCTGAAAGACATCCTGACGAACTTGATAACTCTTTTGAATATCCAGCGTAACTTTTGTAACAATTCCTAAAGCTCCCAAATTTACAACCGCTCCATTAAATTTGTCACCGTCTTTGTCCCGACTCAACTTAATTAAATCACCATTAGCAATTACAATTTCTAAACCCGAAACGGTCGAGGCTAAGTTTCCAATTCCCACGCCCGAACCGTGAGTCGCCGTTGCACAAGCTCCCGCCACAGAAATATGAGGAAGAGATGCCAAGTTGTGTAAAGCATACCCTTGCTTATCTAATTCTGGAGAAAATTGCCCATATCTTGCCCCCGCTTCAACCGTCATAGTATTGGTTTTTTCATCAACAGAAATAACCTTATTAAGATTTTGCGTGGATATTTGGTTGAGCGGGCTGTCGGCAATATCATTAAAACAATGACATGAACCCAGTGCTTTTTGCTTATCTAATTTCTTAACTAAAGATTGAACTTCTTCTACTGTTTTGGGTTGGTGTAAATTCTCGGCTTTATACTGATAATTTCCAGCCCAATTCTTGCGAAGAGCCTCTGGTTTTTCCTGACAAGAAGTCAATGAAGATGATAATATACCACCCGCAACCAATACAGAGGAGGTTTTAAGAAATTCGTTTCTTTTCATGGTTAGTACAAGTTTTGAATTCACGTAAAGTCGATAAGACCCAAAGGAAAAGTTTAAATTATTGAAAATAAAAACGTTATTTTTTTGAATGGAAATTGATTGATAAAAAATATAAAGTGATTTCTAATCGTGATTTACTCAAATACCATTAGAAAAGTAAAATCGAAAATTAAATTAATAAGGCGAAACCCCAACCGAAGTCCAACCACCGTCCACTACTAAATTTTGACCTGTGATTTGACGAGATAGGGGAGATACTAAGAATAGAGAGGCTTGAGCAATGTCTTGAATCGTAGCTGGTCGTCCAGAAGGCGTAATTCTTGACCACGTTTTGATGTATTCATTATCTTCTAAAGTGCGTTCGGTCAAAGTTGCTCCTGGTACAACCGTGTTGATATTGATTTGATGGGGAGCTAAATCTATTATCAAATTTTTGGCTAATTGGTCAATTCCCGCCTTAGTCATGCCGTAAGCCGCTAAATATTTATGAGCAATTTTGCCAGTTACGGATGAGGTCAATAAAATGCTTCCCCCATGTCCTTGCGAAACCATCTGTTTAGCAACAGCCTGAGTTAAGAAAAACGTGCCAAATAAATTCACCTGCAATAGTTTTTGCATGGATTCGGGTTGATAATCAAAGAAATTTCCGAAGGTGGTAATCCCTGCATTGGCGATAAGAATATCCAATTTACCAAAAAAAGAAACTCCAAATTTTACAATTTCTTCGATGATTGAAATCTCAGAAATATCACCTCCAAAAGCCTCACAAATTCCGCCTTGCTGACGGATTTGTAGAGCCGCAGCATTGGCTAAATCCTTATCAATATCGTTTAAAACAACTTTTGCTCCTTGGGATGCTAATTGTTTGGCTACTTCAAAGCCAATGCCAACACCTGCCCCTGTTACGATGGCTACTTGATTCTGAAAAGGAGAGTTTTGCATCGCTTGATTGTAGGTGGTTTTATGGATTAAATTTTCGCCGTTGATTTTACCAACAATAATTGCAACAGCAAAGCTCGATTACGGAGATATTTAACTATCAGTCGTTTATCTACGCTATTTCTGAATGCTTTTATAAATATTCCTTGCCGAAGTTCTTCTCTCTTCTTGTTGCAATTCTATCTGAAAATTATCGGGACTCATCACAATACAGTAGGTATAAGGCGTTGGTTTTTTGTTATACATCATTTGTCGGGGTTCCACGGTGACTTTGTAATTATTAGCTTTTGCTCCGTAAAAAGCAGGTTCAATTTCATCGTACAAAAAGCCTAGATGGTCAATATTAGCGACGAATTTTTTTGGGTTACGTTGCACTACTTGCTCACGAACAAGTCCTAATGCCTCTGGTTCAGACAAAACAAGACGTTGATTTCCGATTTTTAATACCGTTGAACGATCGGTTTTATCAATGATTTCTGCGGCTAAAACCGTTTGGTAAAATTTTACGTTATCTTCTAAATTATTGACTAAAAGCTGTAGATGGTCAATCCCAAATTCTGTTTTCATATTCTTCATATTAGGGCGTTCAACCAATACAATTATGTTGTAATCAAAACCATACATTGCCACCGCATTAACTTCTGGTTCGGTTGGCAAAGTGAAATTCTCCGCCGCAAAATTATATCCTGCTTTGAGCAATTTTCTAACCGTTTTCCGAATATTTATTGTGTTAAATGCCACCCAACGCACGCCATACATAGGAGGATTTGAGGGAGATGGCTTTATTTTTTTTCGTAACGATGGTCTTAATTCGGCTAATTTTATGCCTGATAAAGGTTCGGGAGAGGAAATGTTCAACGTAGATTCATTGGGACGAAGAGAAATTAAATCAATGAATGGTAAGGGATTCATCATTTGTTCCGCCATATCACGACCTTTAAAAAAAGTCCTAAAATAATTGGCAGCAACTTCCCGCACGGACGAATCACTAACGTAATAATGGATGTCATCTAACAGGATAGGCTTCTGAGCCATTACGTTGAAAGAGAATGTTATGAAGCAAAAAACAATAAATTTACTTTTCATGAACTTTTTAATTTGATTAGCAGGAATTTAATATAAGGAGCCTTAATTGAATTTTTAACTCATCGAGTTACCTTAATTGAGTTTTTAATTTATCTAAATTACAACAAATTAGTTTGATTCATGGAAAAATAAATTTTAGTAGAATTGGCTGATAAGGGTTAAATCACTGATAAACCCGTAATGGAATGGAGATTTATCAGTGATATGTTTAAGGTGTATTACTTACTCAAAACTTCTTTATAACTCACTAATTTAATGCCTTTTTTCAAGATGGCTTCTTTCACTTTTTCACTGGTAAAAATGGTCGTAACATCTTGCCTTCCTTTAGCAACGTCTTCGTATCCAATGTGCGAAATTGCCCTCAACTCATCATTGTCCAACCCTGGATGCTCGACAAAGACGTAAGTTTTACAGGTTCAACGCATTTAAAAGTACAATAAAACTGCTTGGAAAAATACAAATTGAGCTTATTTTGGATAATGAAAAAAGATTCAATTTAAGATAAAACCTAAAAATGAAGTATTTATGTTAACATAAACCTAAAAC
>JANXRS010000199.1 GCA_025356745.1 Arcicella sp. | reverse complement strand
GTATTTATGTTAACATAAACCTAAAACCAGATTCAAATTTTCATCAATTTATTATTTCTGGCAAAATTACAGTTATAAAATTGTACTATTCATTGATTTTAAACTCAAAATTGCATTTTTAAATGCGTTCAACCTGAATCTGCTTGATAATTGTTGATTAACCGATAAAGCAGCATTAATGCGTTCAAAACCAGTATTTGGAATAATCCACTCGTTTTTCATGTGAGTAAATGAAAACCTTGCAGAACCTTTATCAGTACCTCCTTCGAGCGAAATACTATTTGAAATTGTTCTTCCTGTTTGAAAAAAACCAGAAATATAATTATTGTAAGGAACCCAAGGTGTACGTTCCGTTGCTTTTCCGTCGGGAGAATTTGGATTATATTGAAAATAGTTTTGACCCGTAAATTTTGGTCCCCAAGCACGTCCCGCACCAGCCGTTGTGCTTGTATTAAGACCATCAGCACTATTTAAATAAGAATAATACGTATTTGTTCTGCCTTCTCCGTATTCAAATTGGTAATCAGGATAACGATTAACTTGTTCAACACTAATATTGCTATTGAAAGTAACCCCAATTCCTCTATCTTTTCTTGCACCCGTTTTCGTGGTGATAACCAAAGCACCACCAGCGGCACGACTACCATAAAGTGCCGTTGCACCGGGTCCTTTCAACACCGTAACATTTTCGATATCGTCAGGATTTAAGTCTGAAACTGTTGAACCATAATCCACTGGACTATCCGCCGAAAGGTGCGAAGTATAACCCGTACCCGTAATTTTACTACTAATTGGAACGCCATCAACCACAATAAGGGCTTGATTATTTTCCAAATTCAACGAAGATTCACCTCGTAACGTAATTCGTGATGAACCCATTGGGCCACCACCAACACCTTGAATATTTAAACCAGCTACTTTACCCGAAAGTGAATTTACCCAGTTATTAGATTTAGCGTCCACAACGGCATGAGCATTAATAGTTTGAGCGGCAAATCCCAAAGATTTTTCTTCACGTTTGATACCCAAAGCCGTAACAATTACTTCATCAAGCGTTTTGGTATCTTCTTCCAAAACTACATTAATTGTACTACGATTACCCACAATTATTACTTGTGAAGCATATCCAGTGGAAGAAACAACAAGCATAGTTTTTTCGCCATTCACATTGATTTTATAGAAGCCTTTAGCGTCAGTAACAGTGCCTAGGTTTGTTCCTTTTATTTGGATAGACACGCCAGGAACAACTTCGCCAGTAACCGACGTAACATTACCTGTTATAGTGCTGTTCTGAGCCATTGAGTGCATTATTATAGTTAACACAATCAAAAAAGTCTGTAAGACTTTTAGTAAATTTTTCTGCATATATTTTTGGGGATTTTAAGTAAATATTTTAACAAAACTGATGGCATCTATAGAATAAATAGTGGATGCTTTTCATTAAATATTTTATTTACAAAGGTAGAATCTGTATAAAAATTGGAGATTATGGAATAATGAATTCTGTGTAATTATTTTAGTATTAAAAATTCAAAAATTAACAAAAATTTAATGTTTGAAGGCGAAGAAGAAAGCAATAGATCAAATAAATCAATTTTATTTAATTTTATCATGGAATTATGCTTATTACAATTTATAAATAATTTAAAACCAGCATTTTGACTTAAAAATTTCGATAATTTTTCCATTCAATGATTTTTAAAGAAGCCTTCGTTCTAAGGGAATGCTTCTTTTTTTAACGCATGAAGGTACAGGACAGTCATTTGTTTTTAATTTATAAAATTTGAATAATAATTAAGAATTATTAGACTTATTCAATGCCCATTGATTTATTCAAAATCCAAATAACCTTTCCAATGAAAAACACAATTACCAATCAAAGTATCAAAATCTTTGTAAGCCGTTGGGTCATCACACTGATTTTGTTTATTCCGACGCTAGCTTTCGCACAGCAACAAATTAAAGGTAAAGTTTCAGGTCAAGACGGCGTGCCGTTAAGTGGGGTAAGTGTTGCGGTAAAAGGCACAACTCGAGGCACCACAACAGATGCCGAAGGTAATTTTAAGATTGAAGTAGCCACTAAAGCAATTTTATCATTCAGCTTTATTGGTTATGGAACGAAAGACGTACCCGTCACGAGTGGACAAAGTGTAGTCAATGTAGCGTTGAATGAAGATCAACAAAATCTTGACGAAGTTGTAGTGGTTGGGTATGGAACTCAATTAAAAAAGGAGATTACTGGGGCTGTTCAAACGGTAAATTATAAAGAATTAAAGGATATTCCCGTCTCGCAAATTACGCAAAAACTGCAAGGTCAATTGGCAGGTGTTCAAATTAATCAAACAACTGGTAAACCTGGACAGGGTATGTCGGTTCGTATTCGTGGGCAGGTGTCGGTAACTGCAGGGAGTGACCCGCTTTATGTGATTGATGGCTTTCCAATTACGGGAAATATTGGAGCGATGAATCCTGATGAAATTGAAGATATTTCGATTTTGAAAGATGCTGCATCTACTTCTTTGTATGGTTCAAGAGCAGCCAATGGCGTAGTTTTAATAACCACGAAGAAAGGAAAAGCAGGCACAAATGTTAGTTTTAGTACTTTCACTGGTTTGCAAGAAGTTCCAAAAAGGGGAAGAGTTGAAATGATGTCAGCGGTTGAATTCGCACAATTTAAAAAAGAATATTATGAAGATGCTAAACAACCCGTTCCAGTAGAATTCCAAAATCCATCACAATATGAAGGAAAAAATAATGACTGGTACGATGCTCTATTAAGAGTTGCTCCCTTACAAAGTTATAATTTAAGCATAACTTCAAACCGAGAAAAAGCTCGAACCAGTGTTGTTGCAGGGGTTTTTAATCAGAAAGGAGTTGTGATAAATAATGATTACAAAAGATATTCTCTTCGGATAAATTCTGAATTTGATGTTTCTGATAAAGTAAAAATGGGCTTCAATTTAGCTCCACAATATGTTTTTGATAATACACCAAGAACTGATGGCGACAGAGGAACTGGTATTTTATTCAACGCTCTACACACTTGGCCAGTTATGCCAATCCGTGATGCAAACGGAGAATTAACTTTATTTAATAAATTCCCAGCCAGTACCGGAAATATTTTTGCGTATGCTAACTGGGTACGTGCTGCTGGAGAATTAATTAATGAAACAACTACTACGAATCTTATTTCAAATGCGTATATTCAGTATAGACCTATTAAAGGTTTAGTTTTGAAATCCACTTTTAATGTGGAGGTTTTACGATCAAAATTTTTCTTTTTCAATCCTTCAACTGCCACAAGTGCCATCAATGTTCCTGTTCCAACCACTGCAGTTTCAATTCGTGAAAACACAGAGAATCTCACTTGGTTAAATGAAAACTTGGCAACTTATTCCAAAAGTTTTAACAATAATCACAATTTTGAACTTTTAGCGGGTTTTACCAATCAAAAATTTCGTCAAGAATCCACTCGTACACAAGCAGATACCTACGCAGACGATAGACTTCCTACGATTCAAGGAGCAATTAACATAAACCGTGCTGGAACTTTCAACGGCGTTCAAGAATGGAGTTTGACTTCTTTTCTCTCAAGATTAACGTATAATTACAAAGGGAAATATTTATTTACCGCTGCTATTAGAAGTGACGGTTCATCTCGATTTGGTTCGGATAATCGTTGGGGTACATTTCCTTCTGCATCAGTTGGTTGGGTGATTTCGGACGAGCCATTTATTCAAAAATTTCCCGAAATATCTTTTGCTAAACTTAGAGCAAGTTTCGGGGTTATTGGGAATAATAATATTGGTAATTATACTTCTTATGCTTTAATTAACAATACTGTAAATGCCGTTTTCGGAAATACAGTTTCTGCGGGTGCCGTTGTTACTTCCTTGGCAAACAAAAATTTAGGATGGGAAACAACCCGCCAATTTGATCTTGGCCTTGACCTTGGTTTATTCAATAACAGAGTTCAATTTATATATGATTTTTATACCAAAAATACAACCAACTTGTTGTACAGTGTTCAAGTTCCACAAGAATCTGGTTTTGGAAATTTTAACGATAATATTGGGGAAATTAAATTCTGGGGACACGAATTTTCATTAGTTACAAAAAATACTGTTGGAAAAATAAACTGGACTACTAATTTCAATATTTCATTTAATAGAAACATAGTTGTTGCCTTAGCAGATGGAATTGACCGTGTTTATGGTTCATTTCACATCACTAAAGTTGGTTATCCTTTCGGACAATTTTATGGTCATGTAGCTCAAGGAGTTTATTTGAATGCCGAAGACTTGAAAAATTCACCCCAAGTTCCTGGGCGTTCAACGGTTGGAAGTATCAAATTGACTGACCAAAATGGCGATGGAATTATAACGAACGGAGGCGATAATGATGACCGAGTAATAATTGGAAGTCCTTTCCCAAAATTCACTTACGGAATCACTAATAATTTTCGCTACGGAAATTTTGATTTAAGTATCATTGGTTCTGGTTCTTATGGTAATCAATTGTTGGTAAGACATTTATACAGTACTGCAAATTTAGATGGTGTATTCAATATGGTAAAAGAAGTACAATATCGCTTTCGTTCCCCTGAAAATCCAGGCAAAGGTTTTTATGGTACAACCGTCGGTGGAGGAAACGTAACGGGTATTGAACGTGACTGGATGAACAGTAGATTTATTGCTGATGCTTCATTTTTTACCATCAAAAACATAACGTTAGGTTATACGATTGGAGCGGTAAATAAAGCATTCAAATCGGCTCGTCTTTATACTTCAATCCAAAATGCATTTATTTTTACGCAATATTGGGGTGGACCAAATCCTGAAACGAGTGCTAATGGTGCGGGAAATGGCGATGGCGGAAACCTAAGTCAGGGTGTGGACTTATCAAATTATCCCGTTCCACGTACCTATACACTTGGAATAAATCTAAATTTCTAATTATTAAACTTTTGAACACATGAAAAAGATACTAATTATATCAATAATATTGGGATTTACCCAAACGAGTTGCAAGGAGAATTTTTTGACCATTGTTCCCGAAACGGCCCTAAGTTCAGCAACTTTTTTCAATAAAGAAGCCGATTTCCAACAAGCGGTCAATGCCGCTTATGTTCCCTTACGAAGCATCGTGAATGATAGGGCATATTTATTAGGAGAAATGCACTCCGACAATACGTATTATTACAGAAATATCCTTTTTGGAGCCACTGAACAGCAAGAGGATATTGCAGATTTTGCCGTTCCAACTGCCAACGGAGTTACTTCTAATACGCACGTTTTAAATAATTATCGTTTAGATTATCAAATTATTGCCAGAGCAAATCAAATATTATCACAAATTGATAAGGTTGAATTTAATGCAGATTCAAAGAACAATTTGAAAGGTCAAGCCATGTTGTTAAGAGCTTATGCCTACCTTGAATTGGTACAATATTTTGGCAAAGTGCCTTTACATTTGACTCCCGTAACGGTCAGACAAGATGCTGCATTGCCTTTATCAACGGTTGATGAAGTTTATGCACAAATAATTAAGGATGCCACACAGGCCTCTACTTTTTTATTGCCAAAATCAAAGCAAGAAGCGGGTAGGGTAACTTCGGGTTCGGCTAAAACTTTATTAGCAAACGTTTACATCGTTCAGAAAAAATGGGCGGAGGCCGAAAAAGTTGCCAGAGATGTTGTCACAAGCGGAGAATACGGTTTAATGATTGGTTACGAAAATGCTTTTTCTACTAATACTGCCAATAAAAATAATCAAGAGTCAATTTTTGAAGTCCAGTTTTTGGAAGGTTCGGATGGTTTAAATGGTAGTATAATTTACAATTTTCTCCCAAGACCAATGAGTCCTGAAGAATTAAAACCGATCACTGGAACGTCAAACCCTCAGCCGCTCACGGGCGAAGGCAACAACGCCCCAACGCCGGATATTATCGCTGCTTATGAAACTGGAGATTTGAGAAAAGATGCCTCAATTGCTGTAGTAACATTAAGTGGAAGTTTACGGGCAAATAAGGTTTTTCCATACATAAAAAAGTTTGCGAAGACTCATACTTTACATGGAAATACTGGTAACAATTGGCCTATTTATCGTTACTCAGAAGTTTTATTGTATTTAGCAGAAGCCTTAACGGAGCAGAATAAAGTTTCGGAAGCTGCACCATTTCTAAATCAAGTTCGTACAAGAGCTGGTCTCAAAGCCTCAAAAGCAGTTTCACAAACTGAAATGCGTAATGCAATTTATCAAGAAAGGCGAGTTGAACTGGCGTTTGAAAATAAACGGTGGTTTGATTTAATTAGAACAGGCAGAGCAATTGATGTAATAACAGCGTATGGAAATCGAATTAAGGCAAATCCTGTTGATTATTATTATCCAGAAGGGGCAATACCTCGAAGCAATGCTTTTACTAATATAAGTTTATTGTATGGTCTTCCAGCCGATGAGGCGGCATTAACTCCTTATTTCTAATTCTTTTTTTTGATTAACATATAATATTACAAATACCGACCTGTAAGATTTTCAAAACCCTTACAGGTCGGTACTGTAAAAGCAATAGAATTTATTATTTTTATCATATTAATAATGCATTAATTTTTTAGGTGTAAAATGCTATCAACAAAATTTATTTCGTACCAACCAAAAATATTATGTTTACTAAAAGTCTAATTGTCAAACTCTTCTTTGTGGTAATTGCTTTGCTTGCAATTGCTTCATTTATTTCTGTCAGAACTACTGAACCTTCTGTAACAGGAATTAAAGATCCTAAAGTTGAAAAGCTAAAACTTACGGATGGATTCAAAGCCGAACATCTTTATAGTCCCTCAGAAAACAATTATGGTTCTTGGGTTTCCATGACTTTTGATGATAAAGGTCGAATGATTGTTTCTGACCAATACGGTTCATTATATCGTTTAAAAATTCCTGCTATTGGTGCTGAAAACCAAACTACTGCTATCGAAAAACTCGCTATCGGTAAAGCACCAAATGTTGATACTACGGGTATGGGTTATGCACACGGCTTACTATACGCCTTCAATAGTCTGTATGTAATGATTAATAACGGGAAAAATAACAAAGAATTTACTCGTAAAAGTGGCATGTATCGACTTCAAGATACTGATAATGACGATCAATTTGACAAACTTACCCTCATGAAAGAATTGGTGGGTGAAGGTGAACATGGGCCTCATAGTATTGTTTTATCGCCCGATAAAAAATCACTTTTTGTTATTTGTGGTAACCATACTGACGTTCCTCCTTTGGATGCTTACCGTTTACCATCTAATTGGCAAGAAGATAATTTATTTCCATTAATAAAAGACCCTCGTGGACACGCTAACGATCGTTATGCTCCAGGTGGTTGGATTGCAAATCTTGACCCAGAAGGTAAAAAATGGGAATTATTTAGTGCTGGATACAGAAATGCTTTCGATATGACTTTCAACGAAGTGGGAGATTTGTTTGTGTATGATGCTGATATGGAGTGGGATTTTGGTCTTCCATGGTATCGCCCAACTCGGATTTGTCACGCCACAAGTGCCAGTGAATTTGGATGGAGAACAGGCAATAGTAAATGGTCGCCTACTTTTCCAGATAATCTTCCTCCTGTTCTTAACATTGGACAAGGTTCACCAACAAATTTATTACATCTAAAAGATGCAAAATTTCCTGCAAAATATAAAAGTACCTTATTAGCTTTCGATTGGAGTTTTGGAATTATTCATGCCGTTCATTTAAAACCTTCTGGTTCAACCTATTCTGGTGAAAGAGAGGAATTTTTATCAGGACTTCCATTGCCACTAACTGATGGGGTTATTGGACCAGATGGAGCTTTATATTTCTTAACGGGTGGGCGTAAATTAGAGTCAGATTTATACAGAGTTTCTTATATTGGTAATGAAAATACTGCCCCAGTTGCTGCTAAACCAATTAATTCAGCTAACGCTTTAAGAAGAAGTTTAGAACAATATCATACGGGCGGTCCAAATAAAGAGGCTGTCAAAATTGCTTTTCCTTACCTTAAAAATCCAGATAGATTTATCAGATATGCCGCTCGATTGGCGATTGAACATCAGCCCGTAAGCGAATGGCAGGACTTAGCTTTGAACGAAAAAGATCCAATTGCTCAAACGCAAGCATTAGTTTCTTTGATTCGTCAGGGAAAAGGAGATAAGAAAAATGAGATTTTAAATGCGCTGTTAAAAATCAATTTCAAGGCATTAACGCAACCCCAACAATTGGATTTATTACGGGCTTATGAATTGGCTTTTCTACGGATGGGACAACCTGATGCAACAATAAAACCAAGAATTATTGCTTATTTGGATCCTTTATATCCAGCCAATACTGCCCACTTGAATCGTTCATTAAGTAAAGTTTTAATTTATTTAGATGCACCTGACGCTGTGGCAAAAACCCTTAAATTGATGGACATCAAAACCGAGCCAGGGAGTAATGAATTGAATATTGAAACCGCCACTGCATCAAGCGATTTAATATTGCGAAATCCTCAATATGGAGCAGATATTGCCGCTATGTTAGCGAATATTCCTCCCGCCCAACATACGTATTATGCAACGATGTTAAGTTTGGCAAAAGTTGGTTGGACTCCTGCCCTTCAAGATAAATATTTCAAGTGGTATTATGATGCTTTTGGATATAAGGGCGGTAGAAGCTATGTTGGTTTTCTGGATAGAGCAAGAAAATTAGCCTTAAAAAATGTCCCTGAGAGCAAAAGAGCCTATTTTGATAAATTATCAGGGGCAGAAAGATTAAGTAAAAATGGTAATGATTTAATTTTAGCAACTGCACCCAAAGGACCAGGAGTCTTCTGGAAATTAGAAACTGCTCTTCCACTCGTTGAAAATGGGTTATCCAATCGAAATTTTGAACAAGGAAAAGCCATGTTTTCTGCTACAACTTGCAAAATGTGCCATGCTATGCGTGGAGAAGGTGGAGCAATTGGTCCAGATTTGACTCAATTAGGCACTCGTTTTTCTTCAAAGGATATGTTAGAAGCCATTATACATCCCAATAAAACGGTTTCTGATCAATATGCGGCAACTCAATATAGCCTTAAAAATGGTAGTTCTATTGTTGGACGTTTAATTAATGAAGATAAAAATTATTACTACGTTTCTCAGAATCCTTATTCCCCCGAAGTGTTAGAAAAAGTGTCGAAAAAGAACGTAGTTTCAGCTAAATATTCATCGGTATCTATCATGTTTGGTGGGCTAATTAATAGTTTAAATGAAGATGAAATGAAAGATTTGATGGCCTATTTAATGTCAGGAGGAAATGACAAAAATCAAATGTTCTCGGCTAAAACAGAAGTTAAAAAGGATGGGAAGTAATTGTTTTCTAGAAGTAGACAAAAATAAAAGTGCTTGAATAAGAATATTTTATCTGGTTTGTGGTCAGACGATAGTCAGACCACAAACTCAAGCATTATTTATAGTATTTAATATTACAACTTACTGATAATCAAAGATATAGGGAATTAAAATTCTTGTAGGTTTACCACAAAATATTCCAAATAGATATTCAGCTAAAATACCTACCTCAATGAAATTAAAAAATAAATCAATATACGGGCAAATTATATTGCTGATTTTTATCATTTCCATGGGCTGTAAAGTCTCCACTTCTATCCCAAATAAAGAGGAGGGTTTTGTTAACATTTTCGACGGAAAGACCCTAAATAATTGGGAGGGCGACCCAACTTATTGGCGAGTTGAAAATGGAAATTTAGTAGGAGAAATTACACCCCAAACTCTCCTTAAAACTAATTCATTTATTATGTGGAAAGGCGGAGAACCCGCAAATTTTGAATTAAAAGGTGAGTTTAATATTACCGAAAAAGGGAATTCAGGCATTAATTACCGAAGTGAAAAATTAACCGATATTCCTTATGCTTTAAAGGGTTATCAAGCTGATATTGATGGAGCCAATCGTTATACTGGACAAAACTATGAAGAACGTGGCAGGACTACTTTGGCATATCGTGGGCAAATAACCAGTATAAATCCGCAGACTGGTAATTGGAAACCTGAAGATGTAAAGGCAAAAGTTCAAAAAAATGCTTGGTCAGATTTGAAGGTTACGGGTTCGTTGGGCAATACAGATTCCTTAAAAACAAAAATTAAAAGTCAGGATTGGAATTCATTTCATCTAATCGTCAAAGGAAATCATTTACAACATTACATCAATGGAATCTTGATGAGTGATGTAACTGACAATGACGCAGTTAACGGAAAAATTAAAGGTATTATAGGTGTTCAAGTTCACGTAGGGCCACCCATGAAAGTCGAATATAGAAATTTACGTTTGAAGGAATTATAAGATGAATAAAATAGGATTTAATGTATTGGCTTGGTCGGCTGGGGTTTCAGAGGATTTATTTCCAATCGTTGAAAGATTAAAGTTAATTGGATATGATGGCGTAGAATATTTTGTTGGCTCAGCCAATGAACGGGAGTATAAAAATTTAGGACAACATTCCAAAGAGGTGGGTTTGGAAGTTACTGCTGTGACAGTTGTTAGCCCAGAAGAAAACCCAATCAGTGATTCTGTAAATGTCAGAGCTAAAGGTCTTGACCGTCTCAAATGGTCAATTGATCGTGCTTTTGATTTAGATGCTCGCATTCTTTGTGGGCCTTTTCATTCAGCTCATGCCCATTTTTTAGCCCATCCTGCACTGGAAGATGAATATAAGTGGGGTTCAGAAATTTTGCACCAAGCGGGAGAATACGCAAAACAAGCCAATGTAATCTTGGCATTAGAAGCCCTAAATCGCTTTGAATGTTATCTCTGCAATACGATGGAACAATTAGCAAAATTTGTTAAAATGGCAAATCATCCAAATGTGCAAGCCATGTTTGATACGCACCACGCTAATATTGAGGAGAAAAAATATCTGCATGCTATCCAAACAATTTCACCTTTTTTAAGCCACGTACATATTAGCGAGAACGATAGAGGAACGCCTGGCGATGGTCATGTTCCGTTTGATGATGCTTTTTCAGCGTTGGCAGATGTCCATTATAAAGGATGGCTTACGATTGAGGCTTTTTCAAGAAATGACCCTGATTTTGCTAATGCTATAAATGTTTGGCGTGAATATAATGACCCTTGGCATATTGCTGAAAATGGATTAAAATTCATCAAAGAAATGGGTCAAAAACATGGATTGTAAATTCATTAGAAAATCTACCTTCAAAATTTTAAAAAATAGATTAAAATGGAAAATAAATTGCCATTTCGATTTGGTTCGGAAGTTTATACATGGTTTATGAGTGGAAATGGACAAACCCATCAAGGGCGATTGGCTCACATGATAGAAATTATAGCTAAAGCAGGTTTTACAGGAATTCAACCTATTTTCACCTGGATGGGAGATTTAGTTGAGGCTGATCGTTTAGAAGCTAAATTAAAAGAACAAGGCATAGAATTAGCGGCACTTGCATTGGCTTTGGAATGGAATGGTGCCGAAGAATCTGAGAACGAAAAATTAATTGCTGATAATGCAATGGCACTGTTGCAACGTTTTCCTGGGGCAGTATTAAATACAGTTCAAATTCCAACGGGTCGCCATGATTTGGAAAAGCGTCAACGAAATTTGGTAAATATTGTCAATACAATTTCAAAAAGAGCCGCCGAAAAAGGTATTCCTTGTAGTTTTCACCCCAATTCTCCGCATAGTTCAATCATAAGAACTGAGTCAGATTATCGAGTCGTTTTAGAATCGTTGGACAGTTCGGTAACTGGCTGGACACCAGATGTTGGTCATATTATTAATGGTGACATGAATCCACTCGAAAAAATGAAAGAATACGCATCTCTGATAAATCATGTTCATTTTAAAGATTGGAACGGTGAACCAGAATTTGCTTTGATGGGCAAAGGGAAAGTTGACTTATTATCAATCACTCAGTGGCTCAAAGACATTAATTATGGTGGTTGGATTATCTGTGAAGATGAAGGTGTAGAGGCTGTGGATGACCCTGATTTTGTGACGCTTCACGACGGTAAGTGGATATTAAATGATTTAATTCCTAACCTAAAATAGTTGAATTATATGCCCTTTTTACAAACAAACGGAATTAATTTTTATTACGAAGAGCGTGGTTCAGATTCTGGCACTCCCATTTTAATGATTATGGGAATTACCGCCACAGGTGCTGTTTGGGAACCTCATACTGCCCATTTTGAGAAAAATTTTAGATGTATCATCGGTGATAATCGAGGTGTTGGTTTAACGGATAAACCCCATGAAGATTATACAACCGCCATGATGGCTGATGATTATGCGGGTTTACTCGATAAACTTCAAATCGAAAATGCCCACGTTATTGGCTGCTCAATGGGAAGTACAATTGCACAACAATTAGCAATTAGGCATCCTCAAAAAGTAAAATCCTTAGTTTTAATGTGTCCGTGGGCTCGTTGTGATAATGCCTCAAAAGCCATTTTTCAACATATTGTCAATTGCAAAGCAAAGTTTAATCCCGAAGAATTTGCGCTTTACATTCAGTTATTAATATATTCAAAAGCGTCGTGGGATGATGCAAAATTTGTAGCCGAACTGGAAGAAGGTCGAAAAAATGCTCTTTTAGACCCAAATCCACAACCACTACATGGACTGAAAGGTCAAGCAGCGGCGTGTATCAATCATTCAGCACTTACAGAATTAAGTGAGGTTTTGCAACCAACTTTTGTAATTGGAGGTAAAGAAGATATTTTTACACCCGTTTGGATGGCTGAGGAAATTGTAGCAACGATGCCAAATGCAGAATTATTCCTTTATGAAAAAGCTGGTCATGCCTTCCATTTTGAGAATCTTGAAGATTTTAATAATCGAGTAACTGATTGGATTCTAAGCCATTAAAAATAGTTTTTATAAAATTTTACGAATTATTTTTCGATGATAGAAATTCAAGATTATAAAGATAAAATCTCAAACGCTTCCCAATTAGGCGGTATTGAAACCTCCATTTTAGATAATGGTTCTGGTCGTGGCGTTAGAATTGCTTGGATAAATACGGGTACAGGTTTACGTTATAAAGTGTTAATTGATAGGGCAATGGATATTTCTGATGCCTTCTACAATCAGCACAGTTTGGCTTGGTTAAGTCACGGAGGAATTACGCCCCCTCAACCTTTTTCTGATAAAGGAATTGATTGGTTAAGAACTTTTAACGGAGGACTTTTAACAACTTGTGGGCTTACACACGTGGGTGGACCTGAATCGGATGAATTCGGTGAAAGAGGAATTCACGGGCATTTTTCTAATATTTCTGCCGAAATAGAATCTATCATTCAGCCCGACCCTCAGATGGGTAAAATGGAAATGAGTATCATAGGAATTATTCGAGAAACAAGAATTTTTGGTCCAAGTTTAGCTTTGCGAAGAACCATTTCAAGTACATTGGGTGAGGCGAATATCCGAATTCATGATGAGGTAATTAATTACGGAAATACTCCCGCACCGCTGATGATACTTTATCATTTCAATTTTGGGTACCCATTGGTTGATGAAGGGACAGAAATACTTTGGGAAGGCACTTGGAAACCCCGTTTCGGAGAAGAAAACGCTAATATTTTTAAGGCGGATAATGATTTCAAAAAATGTCCTTCTCCCATTGAAGACCATCTTGGTTCGGGTGAAGAAGTTGTATTAATTGACCCAATTTCGGATAATAATGGAATGTGTAATTGCGGTCTTTATAATCCAAAAATTGGCTTAAAAGTTGAATTAATTTTTCAGAAAAACCAATTGCCAACGTTGACAAATTGGCAACATTGGGGTAAAAATGAATATGTAACGGGTTTAGAGCCAGCCACTAATTATCCAATTGGGCAAGCAAAAGCAAGAGAAAATAAGGAACTTATTTTATTAGAACCTTTTGAAAGTCGTTCCTTTAATTTAGAATTGAAGGTTTCTTGAAAGAATGAACATTATTTTGGTATTACTATGATTTATTTAAAGTTTTTAAAACCGCAGTTTCGTATAAGTTAAAAAATATTAAACCAAATATAAACGATGTCAAATTTAAGTATAGCTCAAAAAGCCTTAGAACAGGGAGAAGGTATTTTTCGATTAGTCCCCACTTGGGTTCCACGCTCTTTTTGCGTACCTGGGCGAAGAATAAAACTTCATCCAGATGATTATTATGTATTGGGAGGTATTCGAGGGGGTATTGATGAGCGTTGGTTATCTTCAACTACACCTGCTAAAAATGGACCTCTTACGGGTGAAAATGAAGGACTAAGTTTTATCATTTTTAATGACGGAAACACCGAGCAACGGGTACTTTTGAAAGATGCCATTGATGAACTTAAGGGCGAAATTATCGGAAATAGGCTTTGGGATGAGTATAAAAGTTGGGCAATGTATTCCAAATTTTTTGATAATATGGGACCCTTACCTCACCATATTCACCACAATGACGAACACGCCGCAAAAATTGGACAACTCGGCAAACCAGAGGCCTATTATTTCCCTCCACAATTAAATAATCACGGAGGGGATTTTCCTTATACTTTCTTCGGAATTGCCCCAGGAACAACCAAAGAGCAAATAAAAGAATGCTTAATGAATTTCACCAAAGGTGATAATAAACTGACGAATTATTCGCAAGCCTTTCGCTTAGAACCTGGCACGGGTTGGGATGTACCTCCTGGAATGTTGCACGCTCCTGGGAGTATGTGTACGTATGAACCACAAAAAGCCTCCGATGTTTTTGCAATGTATCAATCGTTGGTAAATGAAGCGATTATTCCCGAAGAATTATTGTGGAATGGCACTCCAGCCGATAGAATCGGGGATTATGACCAATTAATGGAAGTTATAGATTGGGAGTTAAACACCAACCCAAATATTTTAGAAACTCGTTTTATGGCTCCAAAACCTGTAAAATCTGTGGCTGAAATGGAAGCAGAAGGGTACATTGAAAACTGGATTTGTTATCGTTCAGAAGCGTTTTCTGCTAAAGAGTTAACGATTGCTCCTGGCAAAACGGTAACTATAAAAGATAGTGCGGCTTATGGAATTATCATGATGCAGGGACACGGAAAAATGGGTGTTTGGAATATTGAAACGCCTTCGCTAATTAGGTACGGACAATTAACAAATGATGAATTTTTTATTACCGAAAAAGCGGCAACAGAAGGAGTGAAAATTACAAATCATTCAACTACTGACCCGATTGTAATGCTTAAACATTTTGGACCAAATAATCCTGATTTGGTTGTGTAATAAATTGTGGTAGAACCCGTAATAATTCTTGGTTCTCCTACAGTTTTTGTGGAATGGCGATGTAGGGACGAATACCATTCGTCTACGATGTCATTGGAGAGAGGAAGAATGCTATTCGTCCCTACTACAAAAAATATCAGACAACCTAATTCTTAAACAAAACCTTCATTTAATCATGCAAGAAAATAATTATCCGAAGCTTCATAATGCCACTTGGCCAGGAATTGTTGGTAAAGGTCCTGATTCTGAGCCTCCTATCTCATTGGATACCATGCTCGAAATGACGGCTGCCGCTGAGGTGGATGGCGTTAAATTTGATGGCGTTGATATTGGACTTTTCGACCCACATTATGACCTTAATATTTCCGATGATTCGATTAAAAAATTGGCGGATAAAGTAGCAAAACATAATCTGCAAATTGGAAGTT
The DNA here is from genome assembly GCA_025356745.1 of Arcicella sp. GTDB lineage: Bacteria > Bacteroidota > Bacteroidia > Cytophagales > Spirosomataceae > Arcicella. The sequence continues at coordinate 1,124 of JANXRS010000199.1, read as the reverse complement.
TAGTTGCACCCATCTGGGGAGGTCCAGCGATGGGAAGTAAAGAAGAACGAACGCAATTTGTGGAAATGGTTCGTAAATCTTGTCAGATTGGTCAAAAATTGCGTGAAATGGGCATTCGTCCCCACGGAGTCGTTCGAATTGACTCCGCAAGTAGTCCCCAAAATTGGGCAAATGACCCGATTAATAACACAAAATTAATTGCACAAACTTTCCAAGAGGCCTGTGATGTTGCGGCAGATTACGGCGAAAAATTGGCAGCCGAAGGAGAAATTTGTTGGGGAGGAATGCACAGTTGGAGAACTATGCTTGATACTTTAGAAGCAGTAAATCGCCCTAATATTGGTTTTCAAGCGGATATGTCCCATACTTTTCTGTATTTATTGGGCTATAATGCCCCCGAAGACCGAATCCTTCCCGTGAATTTTCAATGGGATGATAGAGAGGCCTTGAATGCTGGGTTGAAAAAATTGACAAATGCCTTACGTCCTTGGACAATAGATTTTCATGTGGCACAAAATGATGGAACTGCTCACGGAACGGGTTCACATGATAAAACAGGAAGACATTGTTTAGCAACTGATCCCAACGGAAAATTAGACATCGTTCATGATGCAGGTTTTTGGCTTAGACATGAAGATGGAGAATTAACAAAAGCCTTTAAACATATTTGTTGGGATGGATGTATGTTCGACAATGAGGTAATGACTCAACCCAAAACGTGGAATGATATTCTGGCAACGATGATAAAAGTTCGTAAACAACATGGTTGGTATGAGGCATAAACCTATAATTTTTAATGAGAAATGATACAGAAAAAACAAGTAAGAATTGGATTAATTGGAACGGGTTTAATGGGAAGAACCCACTCCAATGGCTATAATCGGGTAGCCAATTTCTTTCCTGATTTAGCTTTCACTCCCGTTCTGAAAGCGGTTTGCTCTCGAAATAAAGATAAAGTACAAGCATTCGCAGACCAATGGGGTTATGAATCTATTGAAACCGATTGGAAAAAATTAATTGCCAGAGACGATATTGATGCCATTGACATTTGTACGCCCAACGACACTCACGCTGAAATTTCTTTGGCAGCGGCGGCGGCAGGGAAAATGATTTTGTGTGAAAAA
>JANXRS010000190.1 GCA_025356745.1 Arcicella sp. | reverse complement strand
CACTAATATGTCTAATAAGTTATGCTTCTTACGTCGATTTATACGAAAATCGGGAACGTCTTGAAAGAAAGTTTGCCAGTTCATCTGACAAAGTTCCTAATTTTATAAATAACTCGCATTTTTAAATGCGTTCAACCTGTACTATCATGAAAACTCCAAATTTCCACTCCAAATTATCAGTGAACAAATCAATAGTTTCAAAGTTTAACAAAGCAAAAAATTCTGCAATGACTGGAAGTATCAGTAGTTTTAATATGACTGGAAGCATTAGTAGTTTCTAAGAATATTATTACTGGCCTTTCCACTAATAATGTAATTTAATTTAAACAATAACAAAAACCACAAATTACTACTATCATGAAAACTCCAAATTTCCACTCCAAATTATCAGTAAGCAAGTCAGTAGTTTCAAAATTTAACAAAGTAAAAAATTCTGCAATGACTGGAAGTATCAGTAGTTTTAATATGACTGGAAGTATTAGTAGTTTTTAAAAGTATCTTTACCGACTTTATTGATCTCTTCATCAACAACCCTATATAAAAAGCAACAATATTAGTTCTAAAGCAAAACAGGTTTCTCTGTTATCACTAACCATAAAAAACTCCTTCTTATACAAGTTATTAAAACTGAATAAAAGAAGGAGGGTAAAACAAAAGTAATAAGAATTTTTAGAAAGAAAAATGCACCGATGCTTTTAAGGCAAAAGATTTCGGTAATGTACCGCCTGGAGCTTCATGACCGAGGTATGTTAGGCGATGAAATGCCTGTATTCTGAAAATCTTAAAGATATTATCAATTCCATATCCAACTTCAACGTAAGGTATATGGGGGTCAAGAGCTGAAAAATTATACCTTGGGCGTAACATATTTCCCATTCCACGAGGGTTAATTACTGGCACGGCTTCTTTCATTAAGTCAAGATTTGATTCTCGCTGACTTCCAAAAAGGACATTAGCAGAAGCAATCAAACGCCATTTCAATTGTCGAATTGCAGGGATACGATTAAAAAGCAACCCTTCAAAATTGTGATTATAGTTGAGGGATACAAACTTATCACTCACGAATTCAAAAAAGTGCATTGTATTAAATGCGGCACGATTATAAAAAAACGTTTGATTTCCTAAATGTGGAAACAAAAGCGGTGCAGGTAGATTGGAAGGAATATATCCAGCTTGTATGGTATAGTCCGAGCGTCCAAGATTACCTAAACGAAACGACTGATATACTTTGGCAGTAAACTTATTGTAATTAAAGTTACTTCCAAAAATACCTTTCATCCCATGTTGAAAGGCGAGCGTAATGACAGGAATACGCTTTGCACTGAGTGGCAAACGCTCATTACCATCCATAATGTAAGTTTCTCCTTTGGCAAATCGTGCTTCAACAGTAATAAAACTATCATCGTAGCCATCAAGGGTTGGTGATTTGATTCCAAGTTGTGGTTCAGTTCTGAATTGGAAATTAAACAATGGGTCAAAATTACGAGTTGTGAAAGTCACATTGAAGGAAATACCTTTGGTTGGTTCTGTCTTGAAAAACAATTCACTCTCTCGACGATAAAAAGCTCCTGAAAAGTTTCCCCAACGGGTGAAGGCGTAAAAGATTTTATTATCCCCAATTGCTTCAGGCGTTAAAGAGAGACGCTCAATATCGTAACTATGTTTAATTCCTACCATAGTCCAGTGACGGCGTGAAAGTATATAATCTACTTCTCCCCCATATTTCAAAACTTTATCCTTGGTGCCAAAGCCAACCCAACCTTTCAGAATCCAATTTTTATCGAAACCCGCTAACGTTTTGAAGCCAAAACGAGTTCGCAAGCCTTCCACTGCATTAACCGCAAATAAATTGATGTATGGTCCGACAGCAAATTTATTGAAACGTTTATATCCACTGGCGATAATTTCGGCCACTTCCACATACGTTTTCACGATAGGAACATTTCTAATAGTATCAATCAGTTTTTCAGCAAGAATATCATTGGCCGATAGCGATTCATGCCGTGCTTCCAACCAATATTTGGGGTCTGTTTCTTTTGAATCTTCGGCTACTTCAATGGGCAAATCGTAGAAACTCAACTCTTTTGGTTGATTGAGCACAAAATTTTTGTTAGAAATATACATCTTTAACAACATTCCAGCCGAATTTTTAGAAATCTCAGCCACATCAATCAAAAAACGAGTTTTGGAAGGCAACCAAGCACCTTCGGACGTTTGTTGCATTTCCTGCGAAATCTTTATTTTATCAATAAAGTTTATGTTAGCTTGTTTTCCAATGCTTGCATCAATCTGCACGAGTGCAAATGACGTTGTATCGATGAATGCTTTTCCTTCAAAAACTAAATCCTTGTTATTCTTCGGGTCAAATTCCATTCCGTAACAAATGTGTCCATCCACATTGGTTGTATCTGCGATATACCAAGAATACGTGCCTTTCCAGTTATTTCCCGTTGGAGAAATGATGTCTTTCCCCAAAAATGGCACAAAATTATCGTAGAAATCATAGTTAGCAAAAATATTTCCACCCACCAGTTGCGATACAAAACTGCCTTCTTTTACCCCAACGCCCTTGATGTTGTTCTTCAAAACTATTTCTTTTTTACGGGCTGGCGATTCACGGTAATAAAATTTAGAGATTGTTTCAGAAATAAAGGTTGGAATAACGGCCTTACCATCTTCCCCTGCAATTTTCTCAAACTTCTCAATTGCTCCTTGAATTTGCTTCATAATCTTCTTCTTCTTAAACTTCTCGGAAATATTATCCACGTCTAATTCCATTTTTGAGTATGAGTCATACTCAAATGCAATTAAACGCTTACGGTCATTTTTATCCGCATTTTCACGAAGTTTTCTCAGAATTTTAAAAGCAGGGTTTTCTCCCGAATACACTACCACTTCATCCAACGATTTTGCTTCAGCTTGCAACTGAAAGTCAATGCTTTGAGTAGAGACAGTTTTATCAAGAACCTTAGATTTTTTCTTGTAATTAACCGTACTGACATAAATTGAGTCAGCCTTAAATTTGGTTTTGATAGTGTAAATACCTTCAAAATTTGTTTGAGCACCAACATTCATAATATTTGCTCCCTTTAAACCAACGGTGGCAAAAGGAAGCGGATCACCGTTTTTAGCATCGGTAATTCGTCCTGTAATAATATACTGAGCAAAAATACTTTGGTGAACAAAGACTATGACACTGAAAACCAGTAAAGCAATGCATTTTTTGTTTATCATTATTTTCAAAAGAGTTTAAATCTATTAGTGGGGATATGTTATATTATCTCATATCGAAATTACATATTTTCGATAAGTTTTCCAATTTGGTCTCTTTAATGAGACACTTTATCATCATTCTACCCCTACTATTTTGAAATTTTTGTACGTTTTAACTGAAAAAATACAAATAAAAATGTGCTACAAAAGTTTAACCTTTTATAGAAATTAAAATCATCAAGTTATTGAAAGGTAATTGTTGAGATAAAATACTCAAAAAGTATATGAATTATAGAATAAAGGAGAATTATTTGTAGCGTTGTGCGACGACTTAAAAAATTTAATTCGTCGCATAATGATAAGTATTTTAATTAAAAAAATCTAAAATTATAGAAAAAATCATTCCTCTTTTTCCCAAATCTCATGTACTCTTGTTCCCGTAGAACTTTGTCCAGCGTGTGTCCATTCATTTCCGTTTAAAACACAGTCGAAAGTTAATGAAGCACCAACTCTTTTATTATCCCGAGAGAAAAATTCAATATTTTCGGTATATTTTCCGTCTTTCACAGTATAAGTGCCGCCACCCGTTCCAAAAAATTGGTGGGTATCTGTATTGAAGGCTGCCCACTGAAAACAACTTCCTGATAGAATTTTAAGGGTTTTTCTTGAACCTTTCAATATCGTTTGCATTTTAAAATCCGAGTCTTCTCTGGCTTTAATTCTCCAAGTAGCACTCATTGCTTTGGGCGATTTAGATTCATCAATTCGTTTCCAATTTCCAGCCAAAGGTCCCTCTAAAATCAATAAATTATTCTTATCGACCGTGCAAAAATTGGCGACCGTCAAACCAACCAACGTAGAATCTTCTGTATTGAAATCACGTTTATAGGAAAGTATATTTTTGTCCGAAAGTATTGACAATTTATACGTTCCACCACCCGATTTTACATATTTTTTTTGTGATAAATCATAGACAGCAAACATTAGATATTTATCTGAACAAATCATTGTTATCGTGTTACCAGAACCATCTTTATTTTGCCAAGCCCCACTAAGGGTTGTAGTTTCAGTTGTAGCTTTTGTAGCAAAAAAAGTAATTGAAAAAAATAAAGTTAAGAGTGTTTTCATCGTTGAAATTTTTAAAGGAAAAATTATGATTAATTTAACTTCAGACTAACGAAATTCTTGCCAAAATAATATTTACTTAAAATTTCGTTCAAACCTTATGAGCACAAAATTGATTATTAGGGATTTATGCGTAAAATTAAACATTTAAAAGAGCGTTTTTGCACATTTTAAAGAAATTTTAGTCACCTGCTTGTTTTAAAAAAAGTTTAATTTACTTTTGTTTTAGAGGTTTAGCAAATATTCGCTAAATATTTATTAATAAGCCATTTTACAAATTATTCCCTACCCAATGTCATTAATAATTTTAATAATTGCTTGCACAATTGCGGCTTATTTGCTTGGTTCAATCCCAACTGCGATTTGGTACGGAGAAGCTTATTTTGGAGTGGATGTTCGTAAACATGGAAGTGGAAATGCAGGTGCAACCAACACATTTAGGGTTTTGGGAAAACGTGCAGGAACGATTGTTTTATTAATTGATGCTATAAAAGGCTGGATTGCTACTTCAATTGCCTTGATGCTATATTACGTACACGTTATTGATTGGGTGGATTGTCAGAACTTAAAATTACTCTTCGGTTTTGCGGCAGTTTTTGGACATATTTTTCCAGTATTTTCAAATTTTAAAGGTGGTAAGGGCGTTGCAACCTTGTTAGGAATGGTTATGTCGGTGCATCCAGAGGCCGCTCTAGTTTGTATGGGAATCTTCTTCTTAGTATTTATCTCTTTTAATTACGTTTCGTTAGGAGCCATTATCGCCTCTTTATCTTTTCCAATATTATTACTGTTAAAAGCATTTGGACCAGAAAATACACTAGTGATTATCTTTGGTTTTTTGTTATTCGGAATGATTGTGATAACGCATCGTAAGAATATAGTAAAATTGCTTAAAGGACAAGAAAATAAAATGTTCCTTCGCAACAAAAAGGCATTATAAAAATAGATTTTCTGAATTAAAAAATGAAGAATCAAAACCAGAAAATCTGAGCTTTGATTCTTCATTTTTTAATTTTGCACAAGTTTTAAAATAACCGTTAAGACTGAATTTTTTTATTTTTTTAAATCATAGCACTATTGCAATTTTGCGGTAATAACTCAATTTCAAATCAACAAATTATGCAACAATACATCCAACAACATAAAGACCGTTTTCTTTCGGAATTGCTTGAATTATTGAGAATTCCTTCAGTGAGTGCTGATAGTAAATATAAAGCTGATGTTCGCCTTGCGGCAGAATTTATCTGTAAAAAACTCAAATCTGCGGGAGCTGATATAGCTGAAATTAATGAAACAGCAGGTCATCCGATTGTTTACGGAGAGAAAATCATCGACAAATCTCTTCCTACAATCTTAGTTTATGGACATTATGACGTTCAACCTGCCGACCCACTAAACTTGTGGGATTCTCCACCATTTGAACCCATTGTGAAGGATGAAAAAATCTACGCTCGTGGGGCTTGTGATGATAAAGGTCAGGTTTATATGCACATCAAGGCATTTGAAACTATGATGGCCACCAATTCTTTGCCTTGTAATGTCAAATTTATGATTGAGGGCGAAGAAGAAATCGGTTCTGATAATTTGGGTATATTCGTAAAAGCTAATAAAGCAAAACTGAAAGCTGATGTTATTTTGATTTCTGATACTGCTATCGTTGCCAACGATATTCCATCCATTGACGTTGGTTTGCGTGGTTTGAGCTATTTAGAAGTGGAAGTAACAGGTGCAAATCGTGATTTACATTCGGGAGTTTACGGGGGTGCTGTGGCAAATCCAATTAATATTTTGAGTAAAATGATTGCTTCGCTTCACGATGAAAATAATCATATTACGATACCTAACTTTTATGATGATGTCCTTGAATTAAGTCCTGCTGAAAGACAAGCAATGGCTTTGACACCGTTTAGTTTAGAAGCATATAAAGAAGATTTAGCTATTAATGACGTAAGAGGAGAAGCTGGATATTCAACCTTAGAACGGGCTTCAATTCGTCCAACGCTTGATGTAAATGGCATTTGGGGAGGATATATTGGCGAAGGAGCAAAGACCGTTTTACCTTCAAAAGCATCCGCAAAAATCTCAATGCGTTTAGTACCAAATCAGCAATCGGACAAAATGACGGCCATGTTTACCAAACATTTTGAGTCAATTGCACCTGCTGGCGTAACTGTAAAAGTACGTCCTCATCATGGAGGCGAACCTTATGTTACGCCCACAGATTCGAAAGAATATCGTGCCGCCGAACGTGCCATGGAAGAATCTTTTGGTAAAAAACCCGTTCCTACTCGTGGCGGAGGAAGTATTCCAATTGTGGCATTATTTGAAAAAGAATTAGGCTTAAAAACTATTTTAATGGGTTTTGGACTTGATTCTGATGCTATTCATTCACCCAATGAACATTTTGGATTATTCAACTTTTATAAAGGCATTGAAACAATTCCTCTATTTTTTAAATACTATTCGGAGTAGGGATTTTAAATTGGTTAACAGTTATCAGCTTTCCCTCTGTTAATAATAAATCCAATTCTATAAAATGTCATTATCTTTACGGGTGTTTTTTATCCATACAATATTTAATATTGATAATTAACAACCAAT
>JANXRS010000155.1 GCA_025356745.1 Arcicella sp. | reverse complement strand
TACTAATTCGCCATCATATTCTCGAACCACTGAGATAGATTTACCACTTGAATCTACTATATTTACTGTGAAGGTTATCATTGCTTTATCGGTTTTAATCAAGATAACAAATTTTCACGACTTTTTGCACAGTAGGAAATTATTTCACTTTTTTGATTGTAAAAGTGTCCTATAAAATGTTTGGACGAATATTTTATTTGCTTCTAATAAAGTAAATTTTGAGAAATTGTATAAATAGAGCGTAAATTTCTGATTAACAAAAATTTACGCTCTATTTATTTGTAGTTCATTTATATAAATTAGCAGGATTACGTATGGGCAGTATTATAATTTTAAGAACGCTGACAGAGTTTTGTAATTATTAAACGTTACCATCGAAATGCCTATTCATTGAAAGGATTATTTTCTTTAAAATTTCCAAAAATTTCTTAATTTCGTACTATCATCCATCAACGCAACGATTAAAAATCACTAAGAAATTCTTTTTTCTGTGTATAATCCGATTCCTATATAGTTGCAAAATTCTTATGAAAAAAATAATAAAAACGATTCTCTTACCACTAGTTTGTATTCTCTCATTTGTTTCATGCCGAACTATTGCACAATTAACCCCTGATTCTTTGGCAAAAACGATTACTGCCGAAGATCTCAAAAAACATCTCGTTTTTATCGCCTCAGACAGTATGCGGGGACGTGATACAGGCTCGCCCGAACAAAGATTAGCGGCAAAATATATTGCCGCTAAATTTGAAAGTTATGGACTAAAAGGTGTAGTTGGTGAAGATAAATCGCACCTCCAATTAGTTGATTTAGTGAACCGAGGCTGGGGAGATTTTTATGTGAAAGCCCATGATAAAAAATATAATTACCTAACTGATTTTATCTCAAATTCTATTGCCCCCATGCCCAAAGAAGAAGCCATAGAAATAGTTTTTATTGGCTATGGAATTGAGGACAAAGGTTTTACAGATTTTGAAAAAGTGGATATTAAAGATAAAGTTGTTGTTGTATTTGAAGGAGAACCTCGTTTAGCAGATGGAAATTATCTCATTTCTGGAACTTCAGAAATGTCGAAATGGAGTAAAGATGGTTCTTGGAAAGAGAAAATGAATCTTGCCAAAAGTAAAGGTGCAAAAGGGCTTTTGATTATCTCAAAACAATCAATTGAAGATTTTGAAAAAACCGTAAAACAACGTCAAACGATAATGAAACGCTTTGGTAATGCTCGTTTGGGTTTTCGGGAAATGTCTGACCCTCAAGGTTCTGACTTTGCAGTTTTAACCATCGGACAAAATATGGGAGCAGAATTATTAAAAACCACAGTTGCAGAATTTGAATCGGTCAAAGAAAAGATTGCTACCGCAAAGAAATCAATTGATAATTCGTTTAAAAATCAACAAATAAGTTTGAAAATTGAGAGAACAATTACAGGCATTGAGACCTATAACGTTTTAGGTTATTTAGAAGGAACGGACAAAAAAGATGAAGTTGTTGTTGTTTCTGCACACTACGACCATGTGGGTGTACAGGACGGGAAAATTTATAACGGAGCGGACGATGATGGTTCGGGAACAGTATCGGTTTTGGAAGTTGCCCAAGCCTTTGGTGAAGCCGCAAAAAGTGGACAAAAACCACGTAGAAGCATTTTATTTATGACTGTAACAGGTGAAGAAAAGGGGCTTTTAGGTTCGGAATATTACGTAAAACACCCAATTTTCCCATTAGCAAATACCGTTTGTGACATCAATATTGACATGGTTGGACGCACCGACAAAGACCACGAAGGCACGGGTGATTATATCTACGTGATTGGTTCGGATAAACTTTCTTCGGAGCTACATTCTGCGTTATTAGAGCAAAATAGAAAATCACCGATTGAATTAGATTTTAGATACAATGACCCGAATGACCCAAACCGTTTTTACTACCGTTCAGACCATTATAATTTTGCCAAAAACAAAATTCCAGTAGCATTTTTCTTCAATGGTGTTCATGATGATTACCATCAACCAACCGACGATGTGGAAAAAATTGAGTTCAATAAAATGGAAAAGCGGGCAAGATTAGTCTTTAATTTGACTTGGGAAATAGCCAATAGAGAGAAGCGTTTAGCGGTAGATTCGGATAAAAAGTAGATATAATGGTATTGCCAAATCTTTGAAATTTGGCAATACTTTTTTCCATTTACTATGTGCTTGCAAGAATAGTTCTCTCAATTACTTCTGGAAAGTGTGTATGTTCCAAAACTTGCCCTTTACGAGCAACATCTTCGGGCATATCAGTCTTTAGTACAGGAAACGAAACTTGAAAAATTATTCCTCCTTCGTCATAACATTCATTAACAAAATGAATCGTGATGCCAGATTCAGTTTCTTCATTTTCCACAACAGCTTCATGCACAAAATGTCCGTACATTCCCTTTCCCCCAAATTTTGGTAAAAGTGCAGGGTGAATATTAATAATCTTATTTGGAAAAGCTTCGACCACATTCTTGGGAACAAGCCACAAAAAACCCGCCAAAATCACCCAATCAATTTGATTTTCTTGAAGAATTTTCACAACTTCGCCAGATTTAAAAGCTGGACGGTCGAACATAATTAAGGGAATTTGTAATCTTTCGGCACGTTGGATAACGCCCGCTTCAGGATTATTACAGAGGAATAATTTTACATTAATCTGTTCGGATTCAGCAAAATATTCTACGATTCTTTCGGCATTTGAGCCAGAGCCAGAGGCGAAGATGGCGATGTTTTTCAAAATATTTAATCAGTCTATATGTCTTCGATTTCGTCTTTTGACAAATCTGTGTATTGCATTATTTTTTCAGTCAGTTCGTTATCATTTTTCATTTCTTTGGCAAACGTCCTTCTCAAATTATTCAATTGTCAATCTATCTAAAATCGGTAATATGAATTATCATATTTTGACATTCTGTTAATTTTAGTACAAATTAACGAAGTTTTCTTCAAACAATTCGCTCTCGAAAATTATTATTAGTTTCTTTTAAATAGTAAAATATCTATTATTCTATCAGCATTTGAGGTTTAAACCAATACCATCGTCAACACCCCCAGCAACATAATTCCTTTACAAGCATCACTTAAAAAAGCAAAATCTTTGGGTTTGTCGGCATAGAATAATTTGTAGGTCACATAACCTACGGGCAACATCATTAATAGGAAAATGTACGACATTCGGTCATTAGGTAACTGGGTGGCTAAAATGAAAAGTGTAATAATGAAAGAGGCAATCAATCCATACACCAACAATTTTGTGCGTGCAATTCCCCAAATAATGGGCAAAGTCCGACAACCATGTTTTTCATCACCTTTTACGTCTTCCATATCCTTGATTATCTCACGAATGAGGGTAATGAAAAAAGAGAAAATGGCATAAATCCAGACTTCTCGCTGATGTCCTGGATAATAAACTGCCAAAACTAAAAGTGAAAATCCCGTTAAAATTGCTACCATTAAATTTCCCCAAAATGCCAATCTTTTCAATTGATTAGAATACAACCATAAACAAAAAACTGCTGATAGGTTTACTAGAGCAACTTTTCTACTAACTAAAAGTCCCAGTAAAATACCAGAACCATTAAAAATCTGGTTAATCACCAAAGCCCATCTCCTTTTGACATACCGCCCAATTACTACTCTTTCAGGTTTATTGACCAAATCAATTTTGATGTCATAATAATCGTTGATAATATATCCAGAAGCCGCAATTAGTACTGTAGCAAGTGATATATAAAGTAGCTTGCTTTCTGTAGTAATTTCCAATAAATAACTAAGGGATAAGTCTTTGCCTCCAATTAAGAAGAATCGGGTGAAGTATTGTGTAAATACAATAATTGCCAAATTCTGCCAACGAATTAGTCGGCTGAATCCTTGCATGGCTTGAAAGTATGTGACTTTGCGGGATGATTTCATGTTTATTAAGGGTTGCAAGTTAGGCAGTAGGATTTTTTGGAACGAATACTAACTCCTAAATCCTAACCTCTACCCTCAAAATTATCTCTTTTTATCCCTCAAAAAAAGAAAAAAACCTATTCTGTGAGACATTTTTAATTTTTCTTTGTTGTAATTATGTAAAGGTGCTAGAGCTTAGGTTTTAAAAATCAATTGAATTCAGCATACTATCAGTCACTCATTCTTTTATTTAACATTCAATATTATTTAATGAAAATCGGAATTGTATGTTATCCAACCTACGGCGGTAGTGGCGTAGTAGCCACCGAGTTGGGCAAAGCTCTGGCAAAAGTAGGTCATCAAGTGCATTTTATTACGTATTCTCAGCCTTCAAGATTAGATTTTTTTAACGAAAATATCTATTATCATGAGGTCAGTATTTCGTCATATCCACTGTTCCAATATTTGCCTTATGAATCGGCTTTAGCAAGTAAAATTGTGGATGTTGTCAGTAATGAACACCTTGATTTATTACACGTGCATTATGCGATTCCACACGCTTCAGCAGCCTACTTAGCGAAGCAGATTTTGAAGTCGAAAGGCATTCATATTCCTTTCATCACGACCTTGCATGGAACAGACATTACGCTCGTTGGCAAAGACCCGTCTTTTGAACCTGTCGTAACGTTCTCAATTAATGAATCTGATGGGGTGACGGCGGTATCTGAAAGCCTGAAAAATGATACGTATGCAGAATTTGAAATCGTGAATGATATTGAGGTAATTCCCAATTTTATTGATTTAGAACGTTTCAAAAAATTACGGAAAGATCATTTTAAAATTGCCATTTGTCCTAACGGAGAAAAGCTATTAATGCACACTTCCAATTTCAGAAAAGTCAAGCGTATTGAAGATATTGTACAAGTTTTTTATCGAGTCAATAAACAGATTCCCAGCAAGTTGCTCTTAGTAGGTGATGGCCCCGAACGGACAGGAATAGAAATGCTTTGTCGTGAATTGGGCGTGCAGAATGACGTTAGATTTTTGGGTAAATTAGATGTTATCGAGGAAGTTTTATCATTGGCAGATTTATTTTTATTAACTTCCGAAAAAGAAAGTTTTGGACTTGCCGCCTTGGAAGCAATGGCGTGCGAAGTTCCCGTGATTTCATCCGATGCAGGAGGAATTACTGAAGTAAATATTCATGGAGTAACTGGATACGTTTCTAAAATTGGGGATGTTGACGATATGGCAAAAAACGCCATTTCTTTGTTAGAAAATGACGAAAAATTAGCTCAATTTAAACACAATGCTCACGAACAAGCCAAACAATTTGATATTGAAAAAATCTTACCTTTGTATGAACGTTATTACGAAAAAGTAACCGCAAAAAGCTGGAAATTTCCCAATCAAATCTAAACTTAAAAATTATGCCTCTAAATATTCCCAAAACTACCCAAAAAAGAATCATCGTCATCGGAGCAGGTTTCGGTGGTTTACAAGTTGCTCAAAGCCTTGCAGGGAATGATGATTTTCAAATCGTTTTAATTGATAAGAATAATTATCATCAATTTCAACCGCTTTTTTACCAAGTTGCTACCGCTGGCATTGAACCTTCTGCTATTTCTTTTCCTCTTCGTTTGGCGTTTCATAATCACCCGAATGTTCACGTTCGAGTAGCTTCTGTAACAAAGATTATTTCTGAAAATAATACGATTGAAACCAATTTAGGAGAAATTCAATACGATTATTTGATATTGGCCATTGGAGCAGATACCAACTTTTATGGCAACAAAAATATTGAAGAAAAAGCTCTACCCATGAAGTCTGTTGGGGAAGCATTAGGACTCAGAAACCGATTGTTAGAAAATTTTGAAAAAGCCTTAGTATCTGATAATGAGGAAGATAAATCAGGTTTATTGAATATCGTTGTAGTGGGTGGAGGACCAACGGGCGTAGAAGTTTCAGGGACGTTGGCAGAAATGAAAAAGCACGTTTTACCGAAGGATTATCCCGAATTGAACTTCGATTTAATGCAAATTTACATTGTTGAATCTGGAACAGAATTACTAGGACCAATGTCGAAAAACGCTCAAGTAAAATCTAAAGAATATCTTGAACAACTAGGGGTAAAGGTAATGTTAGACAGTCGAGTAAGTGATTTTGATGGACAGTATGTTTATTTCGCTGATGGGTCAAAAATTAGGACTAATAATTTGGTTTGGGCTGCAGGGGTAAAGGCAAATTCGATTGAAGGAATAAATCCATCAATTATTATGAGGGGAGGCAGAATGAAAGTAAATAGCTATAGCCAAGTGGATGGCTACGAAAATATCTTTGCCCTTGGTGATGTTGCTTTAATGACTGAAGAAAAATATCCCAACGGTCATCCGCAAGTGGCTCAACCAGCCATTCAACAAGGAAAATTATTAGCCAAAAACTTAATAAATCTAATCCGAGGAAATGAACTCAAAGCCTTTAAATATAGAGATTTGGGTTCAATGGCAACCGTTGGACGGAACTTGGCAGTCGTTGATTTACCTTTTTGGAAATTTCAAGGATTCTTCGCTTGGCTCACGTGGATGTTTGTTCATTTAATGGCCATTGTGGGCGTAAAGAACAAGGTACTAATCTTTATTAATTGGCTTTGGAACTATGTGACGTATGACCAATCTTTGAGATTGATTATTCGGGCTAAGTCGCCCAAGAGCTAAGGTAAATAAATTTTTAAATCAACAAAACCTCTAATTAAAAAATTACGTATCTTTGTGATTATAGTTCAATGAAAACGAAGGTATTTGGCAATTTTTATTAAATTAGTACAATTTTTGTGAAATTTAATTATCTAAATATATAAGCTAATCCTACCAGTAAAATAATTTTATGGAAACAACACACAACAAAGTTAGACCTAAGAATAGTGGAACAAAACAATTATTTGATAACCCTACTTTAGAGAAACTTTCACATACCCATATTGCAACTCCCGTAACAATCTTTTTTGTAGCGGGTGCCGTGCTTGGCTATTACGCTTTCACACATACTAACTTAGCTAATTGGGCAGTCGGTAGTTTATTTTTAACAGGTGCAATTGTTTTTACTTTTGTAGAATATTGGGTACATAGAAGTGTTTATCACATCGAACCTACTACTGAAGCACGGGCAAATTTTCAGTACATTGCTCATGGAGTTCACCATGAATATCCGAAAGATAAAACTCGTTTGGCAATGCCTCCAATCATTGCCGCAGTAGCTGCTATAACACTTTTTATATTATTTTTCTTCTTGATGGGCGAATCTGCTTACGCATTTTTTCCAGGTTTTATTTGGGGATATGCGGCTTATTTATTGGTGCATTATTCAGTTCATGCATACGCTCCTCCAAAGAATTTCATGAAACAGTTATGGATAAATCATGCCGTACATCATTATAAAGATGGCAATGCAGTTTTTGGAGTATCTTCTCCACTGTGGGATTATATTTTTGGAACCATGGCAACGATGGATAAAACAAAGGTTTCTGAGAACTTATAAATTAAAGATTATATTTTAGAGATTAGAATTAAAAACTCCACAAGACAAATTGAGTCTTGTGGAGTTTTTTGTTTTATCTTTGAGATATACTGTAGCTTGAAAACAAAATGAAAATACTACTAATAGAAGACGAACCCAAAACGCTTCAATCGCTTAGACAGGGCTTGGAGGAAAATGGTTTTGACGTTGATATTGCCTACGATGGAATGATTGGAAAACATCTTGCCAAAAAAAATCAATACCAAATTATCGTTACTGACATTATTATGCCAGGGATTAATGGCTTACAACTCAGCAAAGAACTTCGTCAAGAAGGCATCACTACGCCCATTTTGATGCTCACGGCCTTGGGAAGTATTGAAGAAAAACTAATGGGTTTTGATGCTGGAGCAGATGATTATCTAGTTAAACCTTTCGATTTTTTGGAACTTCTAGCTCGTATAAAAGTATTGGCAAAAAGAAGCACGCAAACACCTTTGCCAGTAACAAGCAATGTATTAACATACAGTGATTTAGAGATGAATTTTGATGCTCATTCTGTTACAAGAGGAGGCGATAAAATTGACCTGACAGCTCGTGAATTTGCTTTATTGGAATACCTTTTAAGAAATCATGGAAAGGTGATTTCAAAAGCTGATATTGCTCAAAAAGTGTGGGATAGTCGCTTCGACATGGGTACAAATGTTATTGAAGTATTTATGACGATGTTACGAAAAAAAGTAGATAAAAACTATGACACAAAACTAATTCATACGCAATATGGGGTTGGATATGTGTTGAAAGTGGAGGAATAAATATGCAAATCAGAGCCAGACTTACTTTACAATTTACATTATTAGTTTCGGTGATTGTATTGGCAATCTTCGTGGTAATTTATTGGCTTCGACATAATTATATTGAAGACGAATTTTATAAACGCCTCACCCAAAAAGCCTCTACTTCTGCTGAATTATTGGTAACTGTTAAAGAGGTGAATGCCAAACTCTTAAAGAAAATACAGAAAACAAATAATGATGTTCTATACCGTGAAAGCCTCACTATTTACGATTATAATTATGATAAAAATAAAGACATAGGTGTTTATGCAAGTAATGATACCAGTGGTTTCAGAACAACCGTTGATATGCTCAATCAGGTTAGAAAACAGCGTTTTGTTAGGTTTAAACAGGGCGATTTTAAGATAGTTGGGATGCTGTATATCGACCGTTTCAAAAGAGTTGTGACGGTGGCAGGTGCTGTGGATTTATCGGGAGAAAAAGACCTTAAAAATCTACAAGGAATTATGATTTGGCTGTTTTTGATTGTTTTAGTGGTAGTATCTTTAGCGGGGTGGTATTTTGCTGCAAGAGCTTTATCTCCGATTTCAGAGGTTATTCGACAGGTGAAAACTATCTATCCTCAAAATGTTAATCAGAGATTATCCATACAGAATCCGAAAGATGAAATTGGCCGATTAACCGCCACTTTTAATGAGTTATTGGAAAGAATTTCGGAAGTTTTTAGACTTCAAAATCTCTTCGTTTCCAATGTCTCACACGAGATGAAAAACCCATTAATGAAAATTGGTTCTCAGATTGATGTTTCCTTGCTTAAAGAACGCACTCTTGAACAGTATATTGCTACATTACAGTCAGTTAGGCAAGATATTCGAGAAATGGGACAACTCTCAAATACACTTCTGGAACTGGCAAAAGTGAGTGATTTGAACCATAAATTGATGTATGATGAAGTACGTTTGGACGAAACAATTTGGGAAGCTGGTGATTTGCTTCTTCAAACGGAACAGAAATATCAAGTTCAAGTTGATTTTGCCGACGGTTTGGAAGAAGATACCCAATTAGTCGTGAAGGGAAATGCTCAATTATTAAAAACTGCCTTCGTGAACTTGATGGAAAATGGTTGCAAATTCTCAGAAAATCATTCGGTAAAAGTGACTTTACATTTTGAAAAAGACCATATTGAAGTAAAATTTACGAACAAAGGCATACTCGAAAAACTAGAAATAGACTTAATTTTTGAGCCTTTTTATCGTAGTCAGAATACGGCAAGTATTAAAGGTTATGGTGTGGGATTATCTTTAGTAAACAGAATTGTAAAGCTTCACGGAGGAAATATTACGGTAGAATCGACTGATAATCAAACAGTTTTTGTGCTGTGGTTACCTTATTCGGTTGGTGAAATTAGGAAATAGAAATTAATTTTTCTCGTAATTCCGAAATCGTCTCCCCTAACACAGGATGCACGAAATCTGGGGCAATTTCCGCCAGCGGAGACAAAGCAAAATCTCGTTCTTGCAAAAGTGGATGTGGAATTTTTAAATTGGGTTCGTCAATAATTTCGTTTCCATAAAATAGTATATCAATATCAATCAATCTCGCCCCCCATTTCTCTTTTCTAACTCTACCTAATTGATTTTCAATACTTTGCGTTTTTTCTAAAATCTCAAATGGTTTTAATCTCGTTTCTATTGAAACAACTAAATTTAAAAAATCTGGTTGATCGGTTACACCCCAAGGAGCAGTTTCATAATCCTTCGACTGTAAAATAATTACGCCTACTTTTTGTCTTAATAATTCAACGGCTTTATCAATAATTTCCTTCCTATTTCCTAAATTTGACCCCAAAAGTAGGTAAACTATTTGGAGATTTGACGTTTGCATATACTCATTAATTTGCTACGTGGCTGATTTATTTCATCATATCCTTTGGAAAACCTCCAAATTGTTCAGAAAAAACATCTTTTAGTTTATCATTAAATTCAAATTCTTTCTTTTATATTATTAATTTATTTTACGCTCCAACCAATTTATTTAAAGGTAAATGCAATCCTCTACTTAAATTCTTCACCATCGAAAGCGTCAATTCTCGTTTTCCGCTTAAAATTTTTGAAACCTGACTTTTATGTCCAATATAAGGTATTAAGTCACTTTGCTTTAGATGTTTACTATTCATTATAGATTTCAAATAAGTAATTGGCTCTACCACTGGAATTGGATAATGTTTGGCTTCGTAAGCCTCTACAAGTGTCACTAAAATATCTAATTCATCCCCTTTAGGTGTGCCCAAAGCAGGTTGAGAATCCATTAGATACCATATTTTTTCTAATGCTTCTTCGTATTGTTCCTCAGTTTTTATTGGTTTTAACATATTCAATATTTTTAGCTTGAATTTTATCATATTCGGAATGAGTGCCAATCCATACCGTAAAAATAATTTTATTTTTATAATCAATCTTTGTAATTAGGCGATAATCATTTCCTTTAATATTGAAAATTACTCTATTATTCCCCAGTAAACTTGCGTTACCAAAAGTGGACTTAACTTCATTGGGTGTCTCCCACTCGCACTCACTTACGATGTCTAACCACTCTAAAAGTGATGATTCGGCTTGTGGATTATCCTCCCAATATTTTTTTAAGGTACTTTTAGCGATTATTCTCATAACATAACAAATGTATAAAATGTTGCCTAATTGACAACTTTTTTGTAAATTTATTGAAAATAGAAAACATCAACATTTGAAAATTCATCAGCCATGCGAAATGTAAAACAAGGGTCCGTCCTAATATCTGAACCGTTTTTGGGAGACCCCAATTTCGAGCGTAGTGTCGTGCTAATTTGTGAACACGAAACCACCCAAGGTACATTTGGTTTGATTTTGAACCAAACTTCTAATTTGTTGCTCGCTGATGTCTTAGAGGAAAATATTTATCCCGATATTCCGCTCTTAGTGGGCGGTCCCGTTCAGCATAATACTTTACATTATTTGCACCGTCGTCCTGATTTAATTGATGGAGGGGTTGAAATTATGGAAGGCGTAACTTGGGGAGGCAACTTTACACAGGTCAAAGAGTTACTTAATAATGGCGTATTGTCGCCCAATGATATTCGGTGTTTTATTGGTTATTCGGGTTGGGAAATTGATCAATTAGTAAACGAACTCAAAAAGGATTCTTGGATAATATCAGAAACAACGGCTGATGTAATTTTTGATACGCCCGCTGAAAAATTTTGGAGAAGTATTTTGAAAGATATGGGCGGTGACTTTAAAATAATGTCCAATTATCCAATTGACCCACGGCTGAATTAATTTTGAACGTAAATTAAACTTATGTATTTTTACGACAGCCCAAAAAACAAATCATCAAACAAACCAAAATAAAATCTTTCTGTGGGCAAGAAGAAATATCAAACATGAAAATATTAAGAATTATTCTCGTAGTTTTGGCAGTTTCAGCTTCCGCTTTTGTTTTATTTAGATTTTATTGTGCAAAACCCTTTAGCCCGTCGGCTTCTGAAAAATTTGAAAATAATGGTTTAGTCATAACCGTAGATTACTGTCAGCCTTCCAAAAAAGACCGTTTAATATTTGGTGACGAAAAAGATAAGGCTCTCGTACCCTTTGGAAAATGGTGGCGTACTGGAGCCAATGAAGCAACCGTAATAAAGTTTTCAAGAGACGTAATAATTGCTGGAAAACCCTTAAAATCAGGTACCTACACACTCTTTACAATTCCTGAAAAAGATAATTGGACAATCATTTTTAATCAAGAAGTTGGACAATGGGGTCTTGAATATGATGAAAAAAAGAACGTTATGACCGTTCCCGTACCTTCGATGCAAACAAGTAATTCAACAGAACAGTTTAAAATAAATTTTGTAGAACAAGCAGACGGAGCAGATATGATTTTGCATTGGGATACTACGCAGGTAGTTATTCCAATTAAATAAAGGAGAAAAGGCAAAAAGGAGTAAGTAAGAAAAGTAAATTGCTAATTACTTTTCTTACTTACTCCTTTTTACCTTTTTCTATCTTTAAAAACCAGCTCTATCATAAGAACTTCTTCTACGTGAGAGTTTTAGCTCTTGTAAAAGTGTTGATTTTACCCTTAAATCAAAGGAATAGCTACTTTGTCTTCCGTAATATGCACTGGCAATCGGTGTCCAGTTGAAGGCAGCTTCCCAACAATGCAAATCTCTATGAACACTTATATTGGTTAAGGACACGCCTTTATTCGTAAAATCATAGCCCGATTGCAGTTTCATATCCCACTTTTCGGTCAGTTTCAACGTTCCATTAAATGTTACGGCACTGACAATAATGGCAGGGGCAAAACCCAATTTGCTCAAATTATACTGATAACTAAACTGAAACTGCCACGGCATCGACCAATCTACGTATTCATTTATATTTCTATTGATTTGCTTAACTTGCTCTTGTTGAAAATCATTACTTGGTAACGTTGAATTTTGCGGTAATTGTTTTGGTTGTTGAGCTTGTTTTGGTTGAAAACTTTTGCCAATTGAAAAACCAAGGTTCGATAAACTTGGAGATTTTAATTCATCAATCCGACTTCCTACTAACGATGAACCATCTTGCACATATTTATAAGGGTCGAGTGTTCCATTCAAATTTACATCAAATTTTTTAACCCTTGAAGTGGCTG
Source organism: Arcicella sp. (assembly GCA_025356745.1). Classification (GTDB taxonomy): domain Bacteria; phylum Bacteroidota; class Bacteroidia; order Cytophagales; family Spirosomataceae; genus Arcicella. The sequence goes on along the minus strand of JANXRS010000155.1, from coordinate 7,082 downwards.
AAAATGAGATGGGCGATAACTTAAATTGCTGAGCAAAGAAATTATAATTTGTCGAAATTGAGAAATTATCTAATAACGTAATCTTCTCAAATTCTTTTTCGGCAGTATCAGATTTTGATTTTACTTTAGCTTCTAAAGTATTGGAAAGACTGAAACTTATACCTCCCGATTGACTGCCATAATTGGTTTGTCGTGGGTCGAAAGTAGAAATTCTTCTAAATGTTCCAATTACTGTTTGACCATTAATTGTTCTTACATCCGTACCTTTCGAACTTACTTGTACGTCTTGATAAAATCCATAACTTGGGTCGGTAAAATCTGGTGTATAATTGACACTAACTGATGGACTCATAATATGCCTAATTCCACGCAAACGCCCTTTATTGAAATTGATTGTTCCATATAATCGGGTGTTCATACTGGCAGAAAAATTATACTGATAATCTGGAAAAAATCCTTGTCCCGTTGAGTCAATATTGACAACTCCATTGCGTGCTAAAGTATCACTTTTATAAGGTTTAAAACGGGAATCCCCAGGTTGAATAAATGCATATTTAAACTTACGACGATACACATTTCCCGATAAACTCATCCCTGGGGTTAAATTAATATATTTACCCAATTTAAGGTTTGGAAGTGATAACGGAATAGTATAATTCATTCTGAAATTGGCATTTTTAAATATTTCAGGCAAATTTTCGAGATTGAAAGGTATAACACCATCACGGGCTAAACTTGCCGTTTGATTGACTGACAAACGTGGATCAATAATTAATGGTTTGTTTGGGTCAGTATCAAGGGTATCTTTTTGTCGGTTTACATTGTAGGGTAAACTGTTATAAGCACGGTTATTTAAGGCCACTTGATTGGTAATTCCGAATGAACCGCTTAAATCTAATCCTAAGCGAAAACCATCCCAAAATCGCTCTGTAATAGCATTTTTCTTTTTGAAAGGTTGAAATTGATTTAATCCGAAAGAGAAATTATTATTTACGTTTACTGCCTTCGTAATGGTATTTTGATCGGCCTGCAAACTTACGCTTGTCCGAACGGTCTGCCCAAAGTTTTTTGAATATTGAATGGATGAATTCAAAGCTGTTGAAATATAACTGTTTGAAGTAACGCTATTGAACTGAGCATTTGAATTACTTTGAACGTTTACCGAGGCAGAAAAACTAGAATTTCCACGACTTTGGGGTGAATGTGACCACTGAATACCAAAATCGTTACGAGTTTGACGGTTAAATTCTTTCCCATCGTTACTATTTCTGAAAGTCAAGTTGAAAGCTCCTCCGTAACGATAACGCTTGATATATTGCGAATTTGCCGTTAATCCAAAACTACCTTTTGAGTAAATTTCTCCCGTCAATTTCAAGCCAATGTTTTCACTAAGAGCAAAATAATATCCTCCATCACGAAGATAAAAACCACGCCCAAGCGGTTCTTCACCGTAGGTGGGCATCACAATTCCAGAGGTTCCGTTTTCTTGCGGAGGTTTATAGGGAAAGAAACCAAACGGTAAACCGATAGGCAAAGGAATTTCATTGAGTTCAAAGCGGAAAGGACCAGAAACAATTTCTTTTTTCCCAACCATTTTAATTCTCGAAGCTCTAATGTTATAATGTGGATGTTCTAAATTACAGGTTGTATAAATGGCATTACGAATGTATAAATTATCTTCATTATCCTTTTTCACACTCGTTCCTTGTACGTACGCATCGCCTTGTTTAGTAATTAATCCTTTAATAATTGCCTTTCTGGATTTGAAATTATATTTAATTTCATCAGCATCATAAGGTTCCCCGCCTTGTTTAAAAACAGGCTTTCCGATGGTCTTATTCGTAACAGTATCTTTCGTACCTTTGGCAAAGACTTCGTTTTTATCCCAATTTAACTTAATAAAATCAGCTTGCAAAACAACATCTCCGTAGGTAACTTTTGCATCACCATACAGATAAACCACCTGATTTTGGGTATCCATGATGGTAGAATCAGTAGCAGAATAGACTACGGTGGTTTGTAAATCGTTATTCTTTTTTAAAGAGTCGGGGACAGCTTTTGTAAGGCTATCGGCTCTAATAGTATCTTTTTTAGTAAATTTTGGCAGGATATTTTTTGGGTTTGTTGCAACTTCACCACTCACAATACGTTGTGCTTGGATATTATTTACAACAAAAGTCCCTAAAAATAAGCTAATTACGATACTGAATATGTGAAGTGCTTTTTTCAGAAGTCTTAAAATTTTATCTTTGTGATGTTTTTACTACAAAATTAACCCATTACTTATTTAAGATAACGTACACGCTTAAAAATAATGTTAAAGTTTGTTAAAGGTTTCATATTAGTTACTACTTTCTGTGGATTAGGAGGTTTTACACGGCTTCAAGATTCGAGCAACAGTTTGATTAGTAATCCACCTACTTCCGTTAAAATACGGATTAAAACGGTTGTTTTGGATGCTGGACACGGAGGTAAAGACCCGGGATGCCACGGAGCGAGCAACAATGAGTCGAAAATTGCCTTAAAAATTGTATTGGCTTTGGGCAAAAAAATTAGTGAAGAATTTCCTGATGTGAAAGTAATTTATACTCGTAAAAAAGATGTTTATCCAACTTTACACGAGCGGTCGGACATTGCAAATCGCAGTAAAGCTGATTTATTTATGTCTATCCATTGTAATTCTCATCCATCGTCTAAATTTGCTGGAACGGAAACCTATACGATGGGGTTACATAAGACGAGCGATAACCTAAATGTTGCTAAACGAGAGAACTCAGTAATTTTACAGGAAAAGGATTATCAAAAGAACTATAATGGTTTTAACCCGAATTCACCGTTGGCACATATTATGATGGCTAATTATCAGAATACTTTCATGATGAATAGCATAAAATTTGCTCAGAAAGTTGAACGTCAATTTAAAAAACAGAATAACAGAACAAGTTATGGGGTAAAACAAGCAGGTTTTTTAGTACTTTGGGAAACCGCTATGCCAAGTGTTTTGATTGAAACAGGTTTTTTAACAAACGGGGCAGAAGAAAAATATTTAGCTTCTAAAGAAGGACAAGAAGAAGTTTCGCAGTCCGTTTTTAAAGCTTTTAAATTATATAAGGAAGAAATTGAAAACTAACATCAATTAATAATAACCAAATTATCAATCAACAGAACCATCTCTTAAATTGTTAATTACTTATTGTTAATTGTTCATTGAACAATATGACTATCTCTAAAGAAACAAAAGTGGGTATGCTTGCCCTTGTCTCATTCGTAATTCTATACTTAGGATTTAATTTTTTGAAAGGAAAGGATTTTTTCTCTTCGCAGAATAAATATACTGTTATTTATGATAACGTGGAAGGTTTAACCACGGCTAATCAAGTATCGGTAAGTGGTATGAAAGTGGGACAAGTAAAAACAGTAGAACTAATGGCGGGTAATAAAGTAAGGGTTACGCTTGTAATTCGTAAAGATTTACCCTTACCAATTGATACAAAAGCCATTTTATCATCTGATGGGTTATTAGGAGGAAAACTTATTAGATTGGAGATTGGAAAAGCAAATAAAACTATTGACAACGAAGGAATAATCTTGGCAGGTAGAGAAACGGGAATTTCTGATTTGATAAAAGAAAAAGCCTTGCCCTTACTTCATAACCTCGATTCGTTGATGCTTTCATTGAGAGTAGTTACCAAAAGTTTTGAGGCTACGGGTTCATCGGTGAATGGTTTAGTGAAGAATACTGACAAAACTATTTCTACATTAGCGAGTACTGTAGGAGTAACAATTACTGAAAATAGAGCAAGTCTTGCAGGAATTACTGCTAATATGAAAGCATTATCGAGTAACTTGATTGAAACCGAAAGAAGTTTAAAACCGCTTATTGGTAAATTCAGTTCAATTGCCGATTCATTGAATGCTTTAAAAATCAGTCAAGCCGTTGCCACAACACAACGGTCATTGGAGGGTTTACATAGAATTATGGTAGGAATTGAATCGGGACAGGGTTCGATGGGGAAATTATTGAAAGACGATTCGCTTTATTCAAACATTAATCGCTCGTTGGCAGATTTAGATAAACTTTTAATTGATTTTCGTTTAGCCCCAAGACGCTACGTAAACGTTTCGATTTTTGGAGGAAAAAAAGCTGATCCACCGACAGTTAAATAACCGTAATTTTAAGGAAGGCTTCGCTCAAAACGAAGCCTTCCTTATTTTAAATACTAATCGGTACTGGTGTTTGACTTTTAATCTCATTCACTACAAAACGACTTTGAGCATTACCGATGTTAGGAAGTGTTGCTAATTTATGGAGAATAAAATGACGATACTCATCCATATCTTTCATCAAAACTTTCAACAAAAAATCTGAACCTCCCGAAATACAGTAACATTCCACCACTTCGGGCAATAACAAAACGTCCTTCTCGAACTGTTCGAGAAACACCGCAGCGTGTTCTTTCAAGGTTACATCCACCAAAACAACCAAGCTTTTTCCTAATTTTGATTTATTGAGAATGGCAGTATATTTTTCAATAACTCCATCACGTTCAAGTCGTTTAATTCGTTCGTGTATGGGCGTAGTAGTCATGTTCAAGCGTGAAGCAATCTCCTTGTTCGTCATTAAAGCATCATCTTGAAGGAACTTCAAAATCTGTAAATCTATATTGTCTAAATTTGTCATGTTTGCATATTTACTTTGTAGTGACGAATAGCATTCGTTACACCACCTATCTCAATTTTTCACCAATTTTTAAAAGGGTTCTTTGATAAATTTGAATTAAAGTATTTACTCTCGTGAGTAACTTCACGGTCAATCCATTCAGGAATTTGGTATGATTCTTCCATTGAATCCAATTCAATTTCTGCTACAATTAAGCCTTCATTATCTCCATAAAATAGGTCTATTTCCCATGTTTTTCCTTGATATTCAATTTTGTAACGTATTTTTTCGATATTATTTTCCGTAAAACTATCTAACAATTCTATTGCTTCAGATTTTGGAATTTGATATTCATATTCAGGCTTTACAGCAGGGTTATCCGTTTTGCCTTTTATCGTAATAAACCCCTGATTTTCAGTTGCTCGCACACGAACCGTTTTGAACATCTCATTAACAATATAACCTTGTCGGTAATATTCACCTTTGGGTTTTGCGAGAGCGTCCCAAATATTGTATTTTACTAAATATTTTCTTTCAATTTCAATTGGCATGATCTATGTATTATGTTAAAAAAATACCCTTGATTTTTATTACAAAATCAAGGGTAAAGATAATTGAGAATAAACTTATGGCATGACTAATTGATTTATTTATCATCAAAAATATTTGGAATTAGTCATGTGATGAGTACAATTCGAATCTATTTTCTAAATAAATTACGAACCAAAAAACCACTCATTGCACCCCAACCGCCCACAATTCCGCCAATTAAAACCGTTATTACAATTAATATACCTACATTTCCACCCACTGGAAGAATTTGAGCAATTTTATTCGACAAAATTCCTTGCGTTGAAAAATGATGATAACAAACCATTAATAACCAAAGTATTATAACAGCAACCATTCCTCTCGCAAAAGTTTCACCGCTCGATTTTCCAAAGATTGCACCTCCAATAAACGCTGCAATGGCTACCGTCCACCATTCAAAGAAATAGCCCATTAGGAAAGTTAAAACTACAATTGTTACCGTTAATGGATTGGCAAAAAGTTCTTTGATTTTATCAAGAACTGACGAAAAATCTACTTTTGCATCTGCCGAACTTGGTATAGTGGGTTGTTGAGGGATATTTAGTTCCATAAGGATGTTTATATGATTTTTTTGATAAATTTAGCGATTATTCTATTGCAAAATAATTATTTCCCAACTTTTTCAGAAAGTTATCCTTCAAGGTATTCATTTGGGGCATTGATAATCAGTATTTTTTTTATTGCAAAGTTTTTTGAAGATTTCCTCTTTATTCATGTTTACAAATTAGCTTTAATTTCTAACAAAATTCTGTCTCCTCCCCTCCTCAGAATCTTCTCCGCTAATTCTTTTCCTATTTCCAAAGGATTGTTGCCCGTAATAGTTTCCTTCAAAATTTCAGAACCATCCAAACTCACAATTCCACCTGTTAGTGTCCCTGATTTTTGAGAAAGTCCAAAAACAGGAATACTACACCCACCTTGCAAGCGTCTCAAAAAGGCACGCTCCGTCAATAATTGTTGCTCGGTTTCAGCATGGTTACAGAGTTCTCTAATCTTGGCTTTTTTATCAGAATCTAAACTGACAGCACATTCCAAAGCCACCGAACCTTGCCCCACGGCGGGCGTAAATTTATCCGTAGAAAGCATCTCAGCAATATGTTCTTCATAACCCATCCGATGCACGCCCGCATACGCAAGGATGATGGCATCACAGACACCACTTTCAAGTTTCGCCATGCGGGTTTGAAGATTTCCACGCATATCAACTGTTTGAATATGAGGATAGTAATGTTTTAACATGGCTACCCTTCGAGTTGAAGATGTTCCTACTACGAAAGGTATTTCACTATCTAGTCTTAAACTTTTATCAAAACTTACCAATACATCATTCACTTTTTCACGTTCTGTGAAAGCGATTAATTCTAAATCTTCTGATAATTCTGATTGTAAATCTTTGGCAGAATGTTGAGCAATATCAATTTGTCCAGAACGTAATTGTTCCTCTAACTCCTCCGTAAAAACACCCTTTGACCCAATCTTCGATAATGAACGGTCAAGAATTTGGTCACCTTTGGTATTAATGACAACGATTTCGACTTGCAGCCCCCCTTTTTCTAAGGTTTCTCTGATATATTCTGCTTGCCAAAGGGCTAATTTTGAGCCTCTTGTACCTAATTTTATTGTACTCATTTTATGAATTAATTGAGCGAAGACGCTCGTTTTGGTTCAAACGAAGACGTTTGAATCAGGCTATTTCTTAAACAATTTTGCAATCGTTAATGACAAGTCCAAATGCAAGATTTTGGCTCTTCCGTTACGTTCTAAATAATAATGTGTTTGGCTTAATTCATTCACTATCAATTCAATGGCTCCTGATTTTACAACTTTTGAA
>JANXRS010000145.1 GCA_025356745.1 Arcicella sp. | reverse complement strand
GTTTTCACTTGAACAACAAGGACATTTTTCTAATTTTGTGATACTAAGCATTTTGATTCATTGGTTTTTATGATTCGAGACCACAAAAATACAATTTATCGAATGCTTAGTTTTATCATCAACACTTTTCAAGAACTACCGAATATTCATATCCAGTGGCAACCAACGTGGCGGGTATTGTGGGTGGAATGGAATACCCAGGGATAGTATTTTGTGGTAATAATAGTTCAGGGGAAAGCCTTTGGGGTGTAGCTGACCATGAATTTGGACACAACTGGTTTCCAATGATTGTAGGTTCAAATGAGCGTAAATTTGCCTGGATGGACGAAGGTTTTAATACTTTCATCAATTTTTATTCAACCGATGAATTCAATAAAGGGGAGTACAAGGGAGCCAAAATTGATATGCACCAAATGTCTAAGCAATTATTTCGTGAATCTGCCGAGCCAATCATGAATATTCCAGATGTAATTAATCCAAATGGTTTGGGTTTTGAGGCTTATTACAAACCAGGTTTAGGCTTAAAAATGTTACGTGAGCAAATCCTCGGGCAAGAGCGTTTTGATTATGCTTTTCATGAATATATTAAACGTTGGGCTTTTAAACATCCAACTCCTTATGACTTCTTTAAAACGATGGAAGATGCAGCGGGAGAAGATTTATCATGGTTCTGGAGAGGATGGTTTTATGAAACTTGGAAACTTGATCAATCTGTAAAAGATGTAGAATATATAGAACAAGATCCAAAAAATGGTGCAATTATTACCATTGAAAACTTGGAAAAATTAGCTATGCCAGCCATCGTGGAAATGGAAATGGTGGGTGGTTCAAAAGAACGGGTTACGCTCCCAATTGAGATTTGGCAAAGAGGAGGTACTTGGACATTTAAAAGTACAACAACGTTACCGCTAAAATCCGTAACGATTGACCCCGACCATGTTTTTCCTGATATAAATTCTAAGAATAATACGTGGAAACCTTTGAATTATAAAGCTCCTAAAGCGAACTAAATCAGGGTAATTATTGACTTATTAGTAAATAGTATTTGGGATTAGGTGCTGACCTAATCCCATTTTTGTTTATTTTTGTATATTATATAATCCTCTAATCATGCAAAACCTTAACATCCTCTCTATCGCCAAACGCCTTCAATCTATCGCACAAGGAGGCATTTTTTATAGTGAAGATAAGCCTTTCGACCGTGAACGTTACGAAGAAATTTCAGCACTAAGTGTGCAGATTTTGAGCAATTTAACGGAAGAACCCATCGAAAAAATCTCTAATCTTTTTACGCAAGAAAGAGATGGTTATCAAACGCCAAAAGTAGATATTCGGGCGGTTGTTTTTAATGAATCTGGTAATATTTTGATGGTGAAAGAGAAGGTGGATGGTTGTTGGTCATTGCCAGGAGGTTGGGCTGATGTGGGTTATACACCTGCGGAAGTTGCTGTAAAAGAAGTTCAAGAAGAAACGGGTTTGGACGTAAAAACCATAAGGATTTTAGCCGTAATTGACAAACGCAATCACCCGCACCCACCTGAAGGCTGGTATGTTTATAAGATTTTTATTTTATGTGAGGTAATTGGAGGAGAAATTTTTAAAAATACTACCGAAATATCTGATGTTCAATATTTTAGTTTACAAAACCTGCCTTCACTTTCAGAACCCAGAAATGTTTATTCACAAATAAAATTAATGTTTGAGTATAGAGATAATTCTGAAAAAGCTGTGTATTTTGATTAATTTTTAAAATTAAAGGGTTAAATAATTTACCTAACCCCAAATTACTATTTCTTAAACTTTAAAGACAATACATTTTTTGCCAATTTACGGCCTTCTGCTAAACCAGTTTCATTGTCTTGACGTGTATGAATGCCTCCATAGAATCTGGAGGCTGCTGATTCTGTCGCAAATTGATTAAAACTCTTAAAAGAGCGTACTTTAAATTCAACGCCTGTATTCGCATCTTTTATTCTTCCCAAGTGCGAATTATCCACAAAAGCAAAATTATCACCGAAAAAATTAGTCAAAACTTCTGCCACAGCACTCGACTGAGTAGCATGTCCC